>CANFNX010000008.1 GCA_947448495.1 Bacteriovoracaceae bacterium
AAATGAAAGTGCAGTCACCATTACAGATATTTTTTCTGGTGCCAATTGGCTAGAGCGTGAAGTCTTCGACATGTATGGGATTAACTTTACTGGTCATCCAAATATGAGACGTATTCTTATGGATGAGAGATTTACTGGTCATCCACTCAGAAAAGAGTACCCCATCAAACAAAGAGAACCATTCAAGGACAATATTGCCTTCCATCTGGGGGCCAATCCTAAGCAGGTGGACACTCACACCACTGAAGAGGAGAAGTAATTATGGCCAGCTTATTTAATGAAAAAGATCAGCATCAGTTAAATGACTTCTATAATCCTAACGTTTTAATTAACTTAGGACCTTCTCACCCCGCCATGCATGGAACCCTAAGGGTTATGTGTCGTATCAACGGTGAGACGATCGAAGATGCCAACTGTGAAATTGGCTACCTTCACCGTGCTATTGAAAAACTAGGTGAAGAGAAAACTTACCACCAGTGGATGGTTTACACAGATCGTTTGAACTACTGTTCAGCTCTCAATAATAATATTGCTTATGCCATGGCCGTCGAAAATATCATGAGTATCTCTCCGACAGAAAGAACTCAATATATTCGCGTGATCTGTATGGAGTTGGCGCGAATCATCGACCACATTATCTGTGTCGCTATTAACGCCCTCGACTTGGGTGCCATGACTGTATTTTGGCTCCTTTATCACTGGCGCGAAGAAGCTTATACAATGATTGAGTCAATGTGTGGAATGCGCTTAACGACCACTTATGCTCGTATCGGTGGGATGAGCTACGATTTACCAGATAATTTTACAGAAAGACTTTGGAAATTCTGCGAAGAGTTCCCAAAAGCCTTGGATGAAGTTGAAGGACTTCTCACTTCTAACCGCATTTGGATCGATAGAACTAAAGGTGTGGGCGTTATTAATAAGGAAGATGCTCTAAAGTATTCCATCACTGGGCCATGTCTTCGTGCTGCTGGGATTGATAATGATCTTCGTCGTGATCGTCCTTACTCTATTTATCCAGAATTGGATTTTGACGTTGTCGTAGGGTCAAACGGAGACGTTTATGATCGCTATCTCATTCGTCTTGAGGAGATGAGGCAATCAGTTCGTATTCTTAAACAATGTAACAAGAAAATTCCGAATGGCCCTATTTGGGTTAATGATCGTCGCGTTCATATCCCTGAGAAGATGGAAGTCTACACAAAAATGGAAGTCCTTATTCATCACTTCAAAATCTTCATGGAAGGTATTGATGTGCCAAAAGGTGAAGCTTTCACCTGTGTTGAAGGTCCAAACGGAGAGTTAGGTTTTTATATTGTCAGTCGTGGTGGCCCTAAGGCCTGGAGAATGAGAGTGAAGTCACCTTCATTTATGATGTTCCAAGCTTTCGAGCAGACTGTAAAGGGTGGGAAGATTCCAGATGCTGTTGCTCACCTCGGAAGTGTGAACATTATCGCCGGTGAACTAGATCGTTAGGAGTTAAATAAATATGTTGTCTGAAAAAATTAAAAATACAATTAACGGGATTCGCCATCAGTTTCCAACTGAGCAAGCGCTTCTACTTCCACTTTTACATCAAATCCAGAATGAATATGGATGGATTTCTCCGGATTCAATGAAGTCTGCTGGTGAGTTCCTGAATCTACCTCTTTCTAAAGTCAGGGAAGTGGCGAGCTTCTATACTATGTATAAGCTTGAGCCTCAGGGGAAAGTTGATCTACAAATTTGTACAAACATTTCTTGTTGGTTGAATGGAGCTGATAAACTTGTTGCCTGCGCTGAAAAGAGACTTGGCATTAAATGTGGGGAAACGACCAAAGACGGAAACTTCACACTTTCTCAAGTCGAGTGCCTTGCTGCGTGTGGTACCGCTCCGGCCTTAATGCTTAACGAAGATTACTATGAAAGTTTAGATGTTCCAAAATTAAACGAAATTCTCGATCAGGCGTCTAAAGATTTAGCCGCTGGGAAAGTTGTGGGTAAAAGCACACGTAAAGATGGAGTATGGCCATGATGTATAATAATGAACACTTTGAGCCAGTGATCACAAAATTTGTGAATGAGCCTGGATGTGAAACAATTGATTTTTACCTCGCTAAAGAAAACGGTTATAAGGCACTTGAAAAAGCTCTGAAAATGAAGCCAGCAGAGGTTGTTGAGGAAGTTAAAAAATCAAATCTTCGTGGTCGTGGGGGCGCTGGTTTCCCGACCGGGATGAAGTGGTCCTTCATGCCGGCCAATCCGGTTGATGCAAACGGAAATCCGAAGCCTAAATATCTTGTTTGTAATGCTGATGAGGGAGAACCAGGAACATTTAAAGACCGTCTCATCTTCACTAAAACTCCTCATAAAATGATTGAAGGGATGATCATCGGTGGACACGCCATTGGATCAAACAAAGGATTCATCTACATTAGAGGTGAGTGGTTTAAAGAGTCACGACTTATGCAGAAAGCGATTGATGATGCTTATGCAAAAGGTTTTCTAGGGAAAAATATTTTAGGATCAGGTTTTGATTTTGATCTTGTCGTTTACATGGGAGCCGGTGCCTATATTTGTGGTGAAGAAACCGCGCTTTTAAATTCTCTTGAAGGTAAGCGTGGAGAGCCTCGTCTTAAGCCACCATTTCCTGCTCAAGTGGGTGCTTATGGCATGCCATCTTGTGTAAACAATGTTGAAACGTTTGCAGCTGTTCCTTATATCCTACATCAAGGCTGGGAAAAGTATGCGAAGATGGGAACAGAGCGTTCTGGTGGAACACGATTAATTGGTGTTTCTGGTCACGTGAACAAGCCAGCCGTGTACGAATTACCCATGAATCTGACTATTAATGAGATCATTGAAATTGCCGGTGGTGTGAAAGGTGGAAAACTAAAAGGAGTCATTCCTGGTGGTGCTTCTGCTCCTATGCTGACTGCGGCTGAGTGTGACGTTAAGACTGATTATGATTCCCTTGCTAAGGCCGGAACCATGGCCGGGTCAGGTGGACTTATCGTGATGAACGACACTGTTAATATCGTTGAAGCCACTTATACCCTTTTAAAATTCTACGAACATGAGTCTTGTGGACAATGCTCCCAGTGCCGTGAAGGATCACACTGGTTGGCCCGAATGTTCCACCGAATTCTTAATGGTGGTGGAAATCAAGAAGATCTAGATTACATTGCCAAAATTTGTGGAAACATGGCCGGTCAAACCATTTGCGCCTTTGCCGATGCTGTCACTGGTCCAGCTCTCTCTTCAGTTCGCAAATTCAGATCTGAATTTGAAGAACTTATTTTGAAAGGTGGACTTAAAGGAATTGGCAAAGAAGAATCCATTTCTCACAGAGCAGTAGGTGCCCATGTCTAATATAACAGAGTTTGATATCAAAAAACCAAAGGTTGATCTGAACTATGCTTCGGATAAAAAGCCTGTTCATTCAGATCCAAATCCGGAGGCTAAGCCACTTCCTAAAGTCACCATCGATGGAAAAACTTATGATTTCAAGCCTGGTGATACCATCATGCAGGTTGCAGAAAGATACAAAGTTCATGAAGAAATTCCTCGTTATTGTTATCACCCAGGCATGCCTATTGCTGGTACTTGCCGTATGTGTACAGTTGAGGTGGAAAAGGCTCCTAAGCTAATGACATCTTGTTCAACGCCAGCCGCTGATGGAATGGTTGTTCATACGAGATCTGATAAGGTGATGAAGTCGAGAACGGGTGTGATGGAGTTTCTACTGACCAACCATCCTCTCGATTGCCCAGTATGTGATAAAGCTGGCGAGTGTGAGCTTCAAGACTATAACTATGAGTACGGTCCGGGGACCTCTAATTTTAAAGAAGAAAAACGAGTTTTCGAACACGCTACGACGAAGAAGCTTTCAGACAAAGTTACTCTTAACATGAACCGTTGTGTTCACTGTGAAAGATGTGTGCGTTTCACTGATGATGTGACTAAAACGAATGATCTAGTCATGGTTAATCGTGGATGGCACAAGGAACTTGAGGCTACAACTGAAGCAGGTCTTACCAATGAATACCAAGGTTGTTTAACTGATTTTTGTCCAGTTGGGGCTTTAACTTGGAATGATTTCCGTTTTAAAAAACGTTCATGGTTTCTAAATCGTAAGCCTTCTCTTTGTGATGGATGTTCTAAGGGCTGTAATATCGAGGTTCACTCGGATTCTGAAATCGTCTATCGATATGTCCCTATTTATAATGAATTGGTGAATGGTCACTGGATGTGCGATGCTGGTCGTAGCTCATATACAAGTTATACAAACCCACTAAGAGTCATCGCTCCACTCATGAAGCATAATGATGCTCTTCATTCGACTTCCATTCAAACTCTTTTAACTGATCTTCAGGTTCATTTGAAGAATGCAGCTTCGATTCAACTAGTTGTTGGAACAGATGCGACGAGAGAAGAAGCCGCTCTTCTTAAAGAGAAGGTCCCAACAATCATTGGAAAAAATATTGCTGTTTCATATTTCAATGGAACTAATGGTGTGCAAACTTCTGCAGACGACAAGAAACTTGATGAACTCCTAAAAATGAAAGATCTCACTCCAAATACAAAAGGGGTTGAGGAGCAGGGGCTTTCTCCACTTGCGAACGGTGAAGTTAATGCTGATATCGCGATTTTATTCCGTAACGGACGTGCTGGTATCCCAAAAATGAAAGCTGATCAAAAAGTTGTTCTTTGGGGGATTTGGTCACAAGATGAGCTGAAGTCATTCCCTTCTAAGAATATCCTCGGTGTGATCGCAGGACTTGCCACGATCGAAAAAGAGGGAAGCTATAAGAATGCAGATGGGATTGTTCAAAAATTTCACCCTGCCATCACCCATAAAGGTGGAGCATTGAGTGCTCATCAAGTGGTTGGTGTTTGGAAGACACTTAATTAAGAAAGGTAACCATGGAAAATTCATTAATGTTTGATCTTTCAATGATGATGGCAAAAATTGTAGTGATCCTCATCGGAACACTAGGTGTAGTTCCTGTGATGGTTTGGTTTGAGCGTCGTGGTGCTGCCTGGATGCAGAGACGAGTCGGACCTAATCGCGTTGGACCTTTCGGTCTTCTTCAGCCCCTTGCCGATGTGGTGAAATTTATTTTCAAAGAAACTTTTATACCTAAAGAAGCCAACAAGTTTTATTACTTGATGGCTCCCATCATTGCCTTAATTGCACCTTTATGCGCCGTTGCTGTGATTCCCTTTGGAAGCAAGGCCATTATTAATGGTCAGGAAGTGGTTCTTCAAGTTGCTCAAATGGATACTGGGGTTATTTTTATTCTCGCTTTTGCTGGTCTTGAAGTATATCCGGTGATCCTTGCTGGATGGGCCTCTCGCAATAAGTATTCAGTTTTGGGCGCTCTTCGGGGATCGAGTCAGATTGTTTCGTATGAAATTTCAATGGGAATTGCACTTCTTTCAATGTTAGTTGTTTATGGTAGTTTCAATCCACATGAAATGGTTTCTTGGCAGCAGGGATCTCTTGGCTTTCTCCCACGTTGGGGAGCCTTTGTGAATCCAATTGGTGCTTTGATCTTCTGGATTTCTATCTTTGCAGAAACAAATCGTCTTCCTTTTGACCTCGCTGAAGGTGAGTCAGAAATTGTGGCCGGGTATCACCTTGAGTACGGCGGGATGAAATTTGCTGCCTTCTTTATGGCCGAATATGTCGCCATGATTATGGCTTCAGGATTGTTAGCGACACTTTTCTTCGGAGGCTATGGTCTTCTGCCAGGAATGGAGCATCTCGTTTCTATGGTGGCGAATCATTTTGGTTTTGGAGATGTTGGTCTTCAAAATACGAAGGCTGCTTTTGAGTTCATTAGTTTCGCTACGAAAATTGCATTCTTCATGTTTCTCTTCGTCTGGATTCGTTGGACTCTTCCACGTTTCCGTTTTGACCAATTAATGGATTTGGGATGGAAAATTCTTTTCCCGATTTCGCTTATTAACCTTGTTGTAGTGACCATCGGTGTCTACTACTTTAACTCATAAGAAGGGGGCTTGATGGGAACAATTAACGTTTCTAAAAAGTACACCGCTAAAGAAAAAGCTTATCTCCCTGCAATTCTCATTGGTATGAAAATTACGATGAAGCGGTTTATTCAGGGATTCTTGTTCAGAAAACATGACACCATCATGTATCCAGAGAAAAAACGTGATTATTCAGATCGTTTTCGTGGAATGCATTTTATTTCTGTTGATAAAAACAAAACTGAAAATTGCACTGCTTGTTATCTTTGTGAAACGATTTGCCCAGCTGAATGTATTCATATTGTAGCAGACGAGCGTGATGAAGAGCACAACCCATATGGAGTCAAAAAAGAGAAGAAGCCTGTGAGCTTTGATATCGACGCTCTTCGCTGTTGCTTTTGTGGTTTTTGTGAGGAAGCTTGTCCGAAAGATGCCATTAAGCTTTCTGGAAATTATGAATTGGCCGTTTCTTCTCGTGAAGAAGCCATTTACGATCTTGATCACTTGAAACGTGACATGAACGGTAGGAGAGAAAAGTAATGAGCCCAGTGATTATTGTTCTTTGTTGCATTTGTGCCCTCTTGGCAGCTCTGATGCTGGTTGCTCGTAGTCCAATTACTTCCGCATTGTCTCTTCTGGGTGTGTTAATTATGACAGCCGGGATCTATGCGATGATTGGTGAGCACATGATTGCGACTATCCAGTTAGTCGTTTATGCGGGGGCCATTATGGTTCTCTTTATCTTTTCAATTATGCTTTTGAATTTAAGTAATGCAGAAAACGAATACAAAGAAAAACCAGGTGTATTTCTTGCTGGCCTAGCTCTCGGAATAACTGTCTTTGCTTTCATCATGTATGCGATCAAAGATAATTTTATGAATAATGCGGGTTCCGAAAAAATAGGAATCTTTTCGCCGGAGTTAATTAACAAACTCGGTGGAAACTCGAAAGTCTTGTCACATGCTTTGTTTTCGCAATTCTATGTCTCATTTGAAGTCATTTCTCTCGCTTTACTAATTGCTGTCGTTGGTGCGGTTGTCCTCGCTAAACGTAAAATTGATTAAGGTAAAATATGAATAACGAAATTCTCATTCAACTACTTGCCGCCTTCCTTTTTACCATGGGAATGCTCGTCGTTCTGCTCAGACGAGACACGATTATGGTTTTAATGGGAATTGAGCTACTTTTGAATGCTGCCAATCTTTCTATCGTGGCTTTTTCTAAGTCAGCACAAATGCTTGAAGGTCAAGTTCAGGTGTTCTTTATTATAACAATTGCCGCAGCTGAATCTGCTATCGGTCTTTCTATCTTGGTAAATCTGTATAGGAATTTCGGTTCAATTAAGACTCAAAGTGCGACAACTCTTAAAGGATAAGACTCGTGGATACAATGCAATCTATTTTACCTCTACTCATTCTTATCTCTCCATTGATTGGTTTCTTCATCAATGCTGTGATTTTACCACTGGCGCTTAAAGGATTTGCGAAAACTCCAGCTAACACTGCTGGTGGAGTTGCAACTGCGTTTATTGGTTTTAGTTTTATTCTTGCACTTTTTGCTTTTGCGAGTTTGTCTGGATCTTCCTCTCACGAACCATCACTCGTCATTAATTGCTTTGATTGGTTTAATTTTGGTGGCTTGAATATTCCCTTTGAACTTCGCATCGATAAGCTTTCTGGACTGCTTGTTCTCATCATTACTGGGATTGGGACCCTGATTCACCTTTACTCCATTAGTTACATGCATGAAGAAGAATGTGTCGGTCGTTACTTTTCCTATTTGAACCTCTTCTGCTTTAATATGCTTTTGTTAGTAATGGGGAATAACCTGCCATTACTTTTCTTTGGTTGGGAAGGAGTGGGTCTCTGCTCTTATCTACTTATTGGTTTTTGGTATACAGAAACTGAGAAGGCGAATGCTGGAAAAAAAGCCTTTATTGTGAACCGAGTAGGGGACTTAGGTTTTCTTGTTGGAATGTTTCTTCTTTTTAGAGAGCTTGGGACGTTGACTCTACCAGAGATTAATTCTCTTTTGGCAAACCCTGAAGTTGTCACAAGAATTATGCCTTCAGTAACTCTTATTTGTTTGTCTTTATTTGTGGGAGCCACTGGTAAGTCGGCGCAAATGCCACTTTATGTTTGGTTACCAGACGCAATGAGTGGTCCCACTCCTGTGTCTGCGTTGATTCACGCAGCTACAATGGTAACAGCTGGAGTCTATATGATTGCCAGGCTTAATCCTTTATTCGAGCTTTCTCCTGTTGCACTTTCTGTTGTTGCTCATGTTGGGGCGATTACGGCTTTATTTGCTGGGTCTATAGCGATTGCTCAAACAGATATTAAAAAAGTTCTCGCTTACTCAACTGTTTCTCAGTTGGGTTTTATGTTTCTTGCTTGTGGTGTAGGCGCCTACCAAACCGCCGTTTTTCACCTCATGACTCACGCATTTTTCAAGGCTCTTCTCTTTTTGGGCTCAGGTTCAGTCATCCATGCTTGCTCTGGTGAGCAAGATATGACGAAAATGGGAGCTCTGAAAAAGCATCTACCTCATACCCACTTAACCATGCTTATTGGTTCACTGGCCATTTCAGGGATTCCATTTTTCTCCGGATTCTTTTCAAAAGACGAAATCCTTTACTCCACAATTGCGCTACCTGGTGGGGTTTCATACCTTTTCGTTATTGGTGTTATTACAGCTATTTTAACGGCGTTCTATACCGGAAGAATGATGAGTCTTACCTTTTACGGTACGAAGAGATATTCTCATGAAGTTGAACATCACCTCCATGAGTCACCTGCTTTAATGACATTCCCACTTTATGTACTGGCTTGCCTTGCTGCCCTTGGTGGATTCTTAGGAGTTCCTCATCTCCTAGGGGATTTCCTAGGACATATGCCTCACTACCTTTCTCATTGGCTTGATGGTGTTGTACCTGCTAAACATCTTCCACTTGTTGGAATAAAGATTCCTTTGCATGAAGGATTAGTGATGGCCGGATCCTCCATCCTTGCCATACTTTCTTTCCTCGCAGGGGTTACGCTCTTTAAGAAATATCTCTTTGTGAAAGATATTTTAGGGGCTTTTAATCCTATCGAGAAAATTCTTGCTAATAAATATTACGTTGATGAGTTCTATGAGTTTGTTATCGTTTCTCCAGTTAAAAAGATTGCTGAATTCTCTTCAGGCATCGTAGATAAATATATTTTTGATGGAGCAGTTAACGGACTTGGTCATCAGGTTCGTAAAATTAGTTCCGGTCTAAGAGTGCTTCAGACGGGGGATTTGCAGTCTTATGCCCTAATGATGCTTTTAGGGGTATTAGCGATCATTCTCTTCATCTTTAAGATTTTGGTGTAAGGACTTTTTATGCAAACAACTTCAACCTTGCTCTCTTGGATTATTTTTCTTCCTTTAATTTTTGGTTTGGTGACATTCCTGACTCCAACTGCTTTTGAAGGGAAATTTAGAACGATTGCCCTTATTCAGACACTTGTGAATGCTTTTCTTGCCACTATCCTTTATTTTAATTTTGATGGAAGTCTTGCTGATCCTCAATTTATTCATGCATTGGAATGGTTGCCAGATTGGGGGATAAACTATCTTGTTTCTATTGATGGACTTAGCCTACCTCTTGTTATGCTAACTGCTTATGTTGCTCCAGTGGCTATCCTTGGAACTTGGCCTGCAAGCGGAGTGGAGTTAAAAAAAGAAAAGTTTTTTGTCCTCATGTTGATGTTCTTACAAACGGGTATGTATGGGACATTTCTTGCTACTGATATTTTTCTCTTCTATTTCTTTTGGGAAGTCGTACTTATTCCAATGTTCTTTCTTATTGGGATTTGGGGGGGGAAAGAGCGAATCTATGCGACAGTTAAGTTCTTCTTATACACCATGGTTGGCTCGCTACTTATGCTGGTTGCTATTTTCTTTATGCTTAAAACATCAGCTGAGGTTCATGGCCATCCTTCTGCTACATTTGCCAATTTGTCTCAACTTCAATTCGCCTTCGATGGATCATCTTTAAAGTCAGCATTTTTCTCTCCGCAGGGCTTGTTGTTTCTTGCCTTTGCACTCGCTTTTGTCATTAAAGTTCCAATGGTTCCTTTCCATACTTGGTTACCGGATGCGCACGTACAGGCTCCTACTGTTGGTTCAGTTTTCCTGGCAGCCGTGTTATTAAAACTTGGAACCTATGGCCTGCTGAGAATTGCGATTCCTCTATTCCCTCAGGCTGCCTTTTATTTTAAAGATTTTTTTATCACCATGGGAGTCGTAGGAATTATTTATGGCGCTTTCTGCGCTCTCGCCCAAACTGATTTCAAAAAACTTGTGGCTTATTCTTCTGTTTCTCATATGGGTTATATCGTAGTGGGGTTATTTTCATTTCAAAAAGTCGCGATTGCTGGATCACTTTATCAAATGATTAACCATGGTATTTCTGCCGGTGGTCTTTTTTTAATCGTAGGCTTTCTTTATGAAAGATTACATACACGTAATCTAACTGATTTTGGTGGATTATCTAAAACAGTACCTCTCATGGCCATTGCTTTCATGATTATGACACTTTCTTCAGTTGCTCTTCCTGGCTCAAACGGTTTTGTTGGAGAGTTTCCAATTTTACTAGGGGCTTTTCAGGTAGAACCTATGTTCGTTTTATTTGCAGGAACTGGTGTGATTTTAGGGGCTGTTTACGCTCTTAAGGCTTATCAACTTGTTATGCTTGGCCCACAAACAAGAACAGACTTGGATCATTTGCATGATTTGAACACAAGAGAAGTGATTGCAATGACAGTGTTAGCTTTTTTTGTATTCGGTATTGGTTTCTTTCCTAAAACATTTTTTGGAAAATCTGATGCCAGCTTATACCAGTACACGAGCACTCTTTCTTACAAAGTAGGTCAAAATGGACATTAATAATTATTTTCCTCTTGTTGCACTAAAACCTGATGAACTTGCTTGTGTTGCTCCTTTGCTAACAATTTCCTTTGGAGCCGTTGTAAGTTTACTCGTTGGAACCCACAAGACTAAGGGACATGGATTGGCCTACATGGCTTCATTCATCTTTTTATTAACTGCGATTTTTCAATCATCATTCTCCATCTTTTCGAGTGACATAACCTTGATTGCAGGATCTCTCACTTTCAATCCATTTACGAAGACGGTTGGATTGATGATCATGATTTTTGCAATGTTTGGTATTGTTGTGACTTATGGACAGGATTTCAAAGAAGGTTTATTAGCAGAAATCTATTCACTCATTCTTTTCTCTGCTGCAGGCATGATCCTAATGGCATCGACAACTCATTTGTTGTTCATGTTTATTGCCCTTGAGATTATGTCTCTTGCCGTTTACGTCATGGTTGGAATGAGAAGATCAAGTCGTTTCTCTTCTGAGGCAGCAATGAAGTACTTTGTCCTCGGCGGTCTTGCATCAGCTATGTTACTTTATGGTTCATCTTTGATCTTTGGATCAATGGGGTCATTTGAATTGGGTACAATAAATTTGCAATTAATTCAAAAAACGTCAGCTCCTTTATTATACATGGTTGGACTCGGTCTTGTTGTTGTTGCCATGCTTTTCAAGGTAGGAGCATTTCCTTTTCACGGTTGGTTACCCGATGTTTATCAAGGTGCAAGTACGAATGTGACTGGCTACATGGGTGCATCTGTGAAATTCACTGCTTTTATTGCTCTTGCAAAAATTTCTCAGAATCTCATCTTCGTCGATAATGTTCCTGCTCTTAAGTGGTTTCAACATTTCATTTGGTTCACCGCTGCTGCAAGTATGATTTATGGTAACTTCGTTGCAATTTCTCAAACAGAATTGAAGAGAATGCTTTCTTTTTCTACCATTGCCCATTCTGGTTATTTACTCTTAGGGTTGTTTGCAATGAACTCATCGAAAGAATCGTCTCAGTACATGGTTCTTTATTTGTTTTTTTATGCCATCTCTAATCTTGGCGCGTTTGCAGTAATCTCACTTTTTGAAGAAAAAAATCAAAAAGATCTTCATCTAGATCAGATTGCTGGAATTGGCTTTAAACATCCTGTACTTGCTTCTCTCTTGACGATTTTCTTGCTTTCAATGGCAGGAATTCCTCTCACTTCGGGATTCATTGGGAAGTATGGTCTTTTCAGTTCTGCCGTGTCTGCTGGTGAAGTTCCTCTTGTCGTTATTGCCGTTCTTACATCAGTCGTCTCGGTTTATTATTATCTACGTGTGATTGTCTTCATGTTTATGAAAGAGTCTAATTCATCTTTAGCTAAGTACCAGAAGATGCAAGGAGCTGCCCTGGCAGCTTTCGTCTCTGCAATCGTCACTCTTCAGTTTGGGCTTTTCCCAAAGACATTTGTTCATTTTGTTAAAATGATTGCAAAATAAGGATAAAAATATGATAGCTCGGAAAATTATTTATAAAGGTAATTTTAGCACAGAAATGGTTGCAAATATTTTTGATATCACAAGAAAAATTGAAATTACTGGAGAAATTAAGCCTAATGGCACCAATGAAGTCATCTTAAATTTGGAGGGAGATCCATCCATGATTAAGTTGATCCAACATCAAATCGAAAGAAAGATCAAAACGATTACTGATAAATCTATTGAGCAGATTCCTTATCAGTATTATCAGGGTTTAAATTTTCTACCATAATCAAAGGCCCAAACGGGCCTTTGATATTTTCAGTGTTTATTTTAGATTTGGTTTGCTGGACTGCGTTGCCGAGATCGTTCCAATTCATTAATATTCTTTATGCATAATTTCAGGAATCCTACTGACAATATCCTTTAGCGATTTCTATAATAAGAAAGGTTAATTTATTGATTTTTAAGAGTGGTGCCCAAGACGAGACTCGAACTCGTACGGATTATTCATCCGAGGGATTTTAAATCCCTTGTGTCTACCATTCCACCACCCGGGCTTGATACGAGAAAAGTAGAGTAATGATGTTATGTTATTGAGATTATGTCAAATGAAAAGCCTGCTCTCTTTGATTCTTCTTTTATTCGTTGGGTGCAGTTTCATCTCAACCAGCGAGGACGGTCCTGAGTCCATCCTTCCTATTAAAGCTTCTTGGTTTTCTAGTCAGACCAATCATGCATTGGTTGACCGTGAGGGAAGTCCAGTGGCCCATTTGTTTTTTGATATCACAACAAATAAATCTGAATTAAAACCTCTCGTCTCTACAGTGATCATTACGAGACAAGGCTCCACCTATCAGTACGAGTTTGATCTGGCCTCCGGTCAAAGGTATTTTTCACATGCTTATTGTCCTCAAAAAGATATATGGAATCAGTACTCCGGTGAAATCAATAAACCTAATTTTAGTACCGGTATAATACCGGGATTTTTAGACCAGATTGGCTCCCCTCAAAAAGTCATTGTTTTTGGTGGAGCAAGGAAATTTAAAAGAGCTACCGATATTTTTGAAAATACTGTCAAGCTCGTCGGGGCCTATATTGAACAAAATTGTCCAGAGGGCAATTGTCTTGGAAAGAGCATTTGGGTATCTAGAATGGTCTTTGTAGCTGTCGATCTTTCAAGTAAGAAATTGAAGGATGTAAATAATGTAGCTTCACTAGAGAGTCTGGTGGATTGGGGGAAGGCAAAAGCTGTCTTGGAAAATCAATATGGATATAACGATGTTGCTGGAGCAAGGTACCCTTATATTAGAGTCGGAAACTTGATCCCACTTGATGAAGCCATCCGTTACCATCAAAAAAACTCCATTTTTATATCGACAGGTGAGGCTCGTAAGATCCAGAAGGGCTGTCATGCACTCTATGACAAGTTATGGAAGGAAGTTGGTGAAGAGCAAGATGTCGATAAACCTGCATTTAATCTAGAGCAGCTGAATAAAAAAGCGAAGCTCATTGAGCAATTAAAAGAGCAGAGGAAGCCGGTTGGATTTGCAGCTAGATTTAAAACTTTTGCCATCAAATATCATTCCGAACTAATGACATGTGAAAAATTTGTATATGCAGGGAACATAAATAGAAACCCTGAAGAGTTTTGGTTTCTAACCTACGTCGGCACTTTTATGCACTTACACAATGAAGGTTACTACTTTGACTGTAGAAATCGAAGTTGGCAAAAAAATGTAAAAGACTCATTCGGTAGATACAAATATGACTTTAAAAGTGGAATTGAAAGTTGCCAGGAGCGTGAGTTCGATCAGGCAATGACGTTGATTCCCAATTTCCTGAAAAGTCTTGTTGGATCAAGTCCTACTTATTTTAAATTTGTCGATTATGACAATCATCCTTTTGGCAGTCATGCAAAGTTATATTCCCTGGTCGATGTCACAACTAAAAAAATGGGATGCGATTCAGACGAGAATATTGCTTTTCGAAAGCAACTGAAAGCAATGGCAGAAGATGTAAAATGGAAATCTCGTTTCGTTAAAGATATGGGCGACGAAATGAAGATAATATATTAATGAAAGTAATCAAACCTGATCTCAAAATTTATTGTTTGCAAAATCCTGTTGCGGCTACAGAGTTTAGGGCCATCTTTGGTGATAAATATTGTCACTCACTAGCATTCAATCCTGTTTTTACAACACATCTAGGGGAGTCCGATTTGATTGTTTGGGACGGACTCATTTCTGTGAAAATGAAGCGAATACTACCAGAATTGAGGCAGTCACTAAGTCAAAATAAAGTGCTTTTGTTAATAGAAGATTCTATGACACTTATTGAAAAAAACTTTTTTGTGCAATTTTTTGATAGCGAGGACTATCCGACCGTTAAATTAAATGGATGGACTATGCTTCCAGAGGATTTATTACCAGCACTTGAACAGTGCTTTCAAAAGATGAAAAATGTTTAACTGGAAAGACTTTGAAAAAAATAAGCTAATCTTGTCTCAGGATGAATCTTATGTTGATCAGGCGGGACAGCATCACGTATTTGTTCGCCCAATAAATTTGCTTCGCTGGATTGAAATGAGTCGCGAGGATTTAGGATTTCTGACACTTGTAGAAATTGCTGGTGCTGATTATTTAGGCGATTCTGAAAAAAAATTCCGTTTCGAACTTGTTTATCACCTGCTCAACATGGGGACTCATCAAAGATTAAATATCCATGTGTTGTTTAATGACTTAGAAATCGTTCCAAGTATTACCTCCATTTTTAGCAACGCCGATTGGCTAGAGCGAGAACAGTGGGAAAATTTTGGAATTTTATTCGATCGAAAAATGATGAGTTTATTACTTCCATCTGATCAAGTGGTTTTTCCACTTCGGAAAGGAGGGATTAAGATTGAATGGCCTGAAGATATTCCCTTGAAAATAACTCCTTTAAATAAAAACCCCAATAAATCTGAAGCCCCTTATCCTGAAGAACTTTATCAGTGGAAGAGTTATGGCTTGCTGTCCCCACAGTCTTTGGGGCTTTTTGAACTAGATGCTTGTTATGATCCTGATAAAATTGTTAAAACACAAATTAATGTAGGTTTTTATCACCAAGGGTTAGAGTCTTCGTTTGGCAATATTCAGTGGTTGCGGTCACTGCATCTTGTGGACAAGATTAATGTTGGGATCTCTCCCTATTTTGGAGTCGCGTGGGCAAAAAACTTAGAAGATTTGATTCGGATAAAAATACCAGAAAGGGCACAAGCAATAAGGATCGTATTTCTAGAACTCTCTCGAGTAGCCGAACATTTAACTGTCATGCATGAAATGGCGATCGCCTTAAGCCTTGATGAGCACAGGCTTTTTTTAAATGCGCGAGAAAAGATCTATGAATTAGTTGAAAAATATTGTGGTCGCCGACAGGGTGTAGGAATCGTTCGCTTAGGTGGAGTGAAAGAAGATCTACCATTCGGTTGGATTGCTGAGTATCAGTCAACTGCCGATGTGGTTCTAAAAAATTTGGCGATCATCCATCGATCATTATTAAGTCAGTATACTTTTCGAGAAAATTTAAATACCTCAGAGGTGAGTGCACAAACTGCCTTGCAGTGGGGCGTGAGTGGTCCAGCGATGCGAGCTTGCGGACTTAATTTTGATTTACGCAAATCTCAACCATTTTATTTTTATCAAGATATTGATTTTGATATCCCCGTTGGAATTCACGGTTCTTCTTATGAAAGATATCTCATAAGGTATGAGGAGATTTTCCAAAGTTTTAGAATCATCACTCAGGTGATAGATAATCTTCCAATGGGCGGTGTGATCAATCCTGATTGGGACCTCGATTATTTTCAAATTCAAGATTTACTAGAAAAACAAGATTTGCCTGAAGGTTGGCATTATACGGGTCTTGAAGCTCCAAACGGAGAGTCGGGTTTTTATGTAAAATACAATCGAACGACATTCCCCTCAAGAGTTAAAATTAAAACAGCAAGTCTACCTTTGGCCCAGTCGCTCTCAATGATGATAAAAGATGTTAAAGAAGTTCAATTGCGGGCATGTATGGCAAGTTTGGGGATAAGGCAAACTGAGCTAGATAGGTAAGGATAAGACATGATTTTAAACAGGAATTTTTATAATAAAATGCCCGCTTGGAAAAGCTGGTGGTTCAAGCGTCAATTACTCAAGTTAACAGGTGATAAAATATTCAAGTCTTTTAAATTACATAAAACTGAATGGCCTCAGAAGATCTATTTTTACTCCCCACGTTTGAGGCGTAAACCTGTGTTTATTGGTAATGCTGAAAAATTATCTTTGTGGAAAGAGTCAAAAATCTGTGAGAACATATGTCCGACTCAGGCGATCAAAGTGGAGGCAGAAGCCATCATAATTGATGATCGTGGATGTATTGGATGTGGTCTTTGTGTTGAGTTTGCCCCTGCAGGTCTTTTGGAAATGCTAAGGGAAGTCACTCCTGAACATCGGTCTTGATAGGGGAATTGTCATGATAAAACTTTTTTCTTTCTTTGCGGTTGCTTTTGCTACCCTTTGGCTAACAGTGGAAAAAACCTTGGGAATGAATGGTATTCTAGGAGATGTTGTAGCAGCTCATCCTGTGACTTTCATCATCATCTACGCTTGTGTCGTTGCACATATTACGATTACTTGTATGAGTCTTTCTTACCACCGCTATCATACTCATAAAGGCGTGATCATTAATAAGTGGATTGATATGCCTATGCAAGTTTGGCTTTGGTTGGTGACATCATTGAACAAAGTTGATTGGGTTGCTGTTCATATCTTCCATCATGCAAACTCAGATTTAGAAAAAGATCCTCATAGTCCTGTTCAAAAAGGTATTTGGCACGCTCTTTTTCTTGGTGTTTTTGATTACACGGCAGGGAAGTCCTTCCCCGAAGTTATGAGAATTAAAAAGACGATTCACACGAACAGTCTTGAGGCTTACATGCGGGAGCACTCTTTCATTGGTCCCGCCATCCTTACGGTCGTTATGGTCTTTTTATTTGGGCCAGTGTGGGGATCGGTTTTAAGTGTTGTTAACTTTATGGTTTCACCCATTTTTGCAATTGGTGGAGTCAATGCTATCGCTCACTGGTGGGGATATAGAAATCACGAGACAACAGACAACAGCAGAAATATTGGTTTTCTTTTACCATTAAATTTTATTATCTGTGGTGAACTCGACCATAATAATCATCATGGCCATATGAGATCTTGTTCATTTCGTCATCGTTGGTTTGAGTTTGATATTGGTTATGTTTATATCAAAATTATGGCCGCTTTAGGCTTAGCGGAAATTAAAAACGTCTACTCGCCTGCAACCTTGAAGCAAGAGCTTTCGAAGAAAATGTCTGATCTCATAGAGAATGATCATCGTTTTAAAAAGCGTTGTGAAGAATTGGCGCATGAATTGAATATGTCTTATCAAGAATTCAAGGCCAATCTTGAAGCCTATTGCCGTGGTGAAAAAGTTAAACTTGAAAAATCTTGCCGTGATTTTATGGATGAAGTGATAAGAACACTCAAGGCTAATCAAAGATTACATTTAAGTTATAATTAAAAGATATCTTCTTTTTTTCGAGACCAGTTTTTCTGGAATAATAAACTTAGAAAATCTGGTCTTGAAATATAGATGCCACCAAATCCTTCAACGACTGACGTCACCATTTGAGTATCAATCCAATTAATTCCTTTTTCTTTCATTCTAAGACATAAACCATACAGAGCAAGTTTTGAAGCATTGTCTTCGTTAGTAAACATCGATTCACCAGATATGAAATCACCGATACAAACTCCATAAAGTCCACCAACCAAGTCTTTGTCTCTCCAGACTTCAACTGAATAGGCAAGATTTTGCTGAAATAGTTTATTATAACTCCGGATTATGTCCTCAGTGATCCAGGTAGAGGATTGCTGTTTCCGTGGAGTCGTTGAGCATTGGTTGATCACTTCATCAAAAGCTTGATTGAAAGTGACTTGATAAACATTTTTTTTGATAAATTTATGAAAAGATTTTGAGATGTGAATCTGATCTAAAAAAAGTATTCCTCTTGGATTAGGAGAAAACCAGGCGAGAGGAAGCTCAGCTGATATAGGCCACGGAAATATTCCTTGTTTGTAAGCACAAACGAGGGTATCAACTTCCAGATCTCCTCCAATCGCAACAAGTCCATCTTCGCTCGCAGTTTCAACAGGTGGGAAAATGATTTTTCTCATAGAGATAGAGCTTCTAATAGTTTCTTGGCGATATGGCCGGCCATCATCATAGAAGAATTTTGTACATCTGGATTTACACCTGGATGATGAACATAAGGAGCGACCTCCATAAGGTCAGATCCCGTAATCTTAAAATCTTTGCTCAGCAGATGAAATAATGCTGAACAATCAGCAGGGTTAAGCCCGTCTGGCTCTGGAGTTCCAGTTGCCGAGGCATATTTCTCATCAAGTGCATCAATATCAAAGGAAATATACAACTCGGAGATTTCAAGTTTTTTGAGGTGTTTTTTTAATTTGTTGTAGGTTTTTTGGATTCCCCATTTATTAATCTCATGGGCCCAGTATTGTTCAACGCCTAATTTCTTTTTCCAATGACTCTTTGTTTTAGCACTGGAGCGTATACCAAGTTGAATAATATGTTTGGGAGAAGAAAGATGTCTCAGAATATGATAAGTCCATGTACCAAAACATAAATCGATTCCCATTCTTTTATCAAGTAAGTCAGTGTGGGCATCAAAATGAATAAGTGCTGCAGTCGCTTTTGACTTTCTTGATGCTAACCAAGTCTTCACAAGAGGATAGCTTGTTGAGTGATCCCCACCAACTCCAAAAATTTTTATGTTCGGTTGACTATTATAAATTCTTGTTAATGCTTCTTCGGCAATACTTAAAGGTGAAACTGGAAGTTTTATTTTCTTACCGTAGAGAGCGAGTCTGCAATCCTGTATGGTTTTTTCATTAAGATATTTATCGTGAAGCAAATGAGGTATGACTCTGACATCACCTAGGTCTTGAAAATCTACATTATGTTTGAGTAATTCTTCTCTAATCGCTAAAGGTCCCCAGTTGGCCCCACGATGAATTCCTCCTCCATTGTCAGAAGGGATACCTAGGAGTAGAGGTGTCGATGCAGAAATGTTTGAGAGCCGCTTTAGCCATTCTTTATTGGCCTTTACCGGGGAAGTTGTTTTGTAGTATTGCTTTAGGAGTCTTTCTTTTTTTTCTTTACCCGTATTAACTGTAAAAACGCCAGAGCCAGGAATTGTGAGTAATTGGTCGAGCTTTTTCAAATTAATTCCCCTTGAAACCATTTGTTTTGGAGTAGTGATTGAGAGTGCTTATTTAAAAAATCAGGTCGAGTAAGCTGAGTAAAATCTTTTAAAATTCTTTCCTCGAAATTGATAATCATCTCATCGAGGTCGGCATAGACCCCAGCAATATGACTAGTCTTCCATACTTGGGGAAAATGTTGCCAGTTTTGATTGAAGGGCTCCGTTTCAAAAACATCAAGAAAGGCCTGAGATTCTGGGTTTGATAGTAAAAAGGATCTTAAGGCGTTTTCGTCAACCAACCCCCCTCGGGCTGCATTGATAAATATAAGTTGGGGATGGCAGGATTTAAAAAAAACCTCACCGAAAAGATGTTTTGACGTTGAGTTGAGACTACAACAGGCCAATATAATCCTAGCTTTTGAAAGATCAGAATATTTCCATGTTGGATAGTTCTCACTTTGAAAAGGATCAATAATAGTGAGGTGGCATCCGAGGGCGGCCAAAACAGCTGAGATTTTTTTTCCAATATGCCCATGACCAAATATCCAAATTTCTTGATCCCTTAAAAGGGGTCGTGACCAGGTGCGAGCTTTACTCCATTGGAGATGTTGAGGAAGTTCTGCCAATCCAACCAGTATGGCATTGAGATAGTACTCCGCTACAGCTTGTGCCCGAATTTCATGGCCTATAATAACAGGTATGTTCCACCATCTTTCTCTGTCTTGAGCGAAATTATCATATCCAGAATTGGAGTGGATGATGAGCTGTGTATGCCCGAGAAGTTTGGATGGGATTTCACTTAGGCGAGTGTGAGTATTTGTAATAAGAATGTTATCACTAAAATCTGTAAGAGGCTGCGAATCAAGAAAGGTTAAACCTGGAATCGAATTTATTCTATTCCGTTCTATTTTATTAAAATCCTGTCCATGATAGGGAGAAGTGTTGGTTCTTAAAACAGAAAGGGTTTTCATAGCTTCAAACTAGCTTAAATAGGGCCAAAAGTGTATAAGGTTACCCATATGATAACTTTAAAATCTAGCCGTGAAATCGAAATCATGAAAGCTCCATGTAAAATGGCAGCTAAGACTCTTCATTTCTTGGGTAAACAACTCAAAGTAGGGATGAGCACTCAAGAGATTAACGATATGTGTCATCAGTATACGATCAATCGTAATGGAATTCCTGCAACTTTAAACTATCACGGGTTTCCAGCATCACTTTGTACTTCTAGAAATGAAGTTATCTGTCACGGTATCCCATCGGCGAAAGAATTCTTAAAAGATGGGGACATTGTAAACTTAGATGTCACTACCATTTACAATGGTTTTCATGGTGACACTAATGCAACATTCCTGATTGGAAATGTACGTCCAGAGATTAAAAAATTAGTTGAAGTGACTCATCAATGTCTTATGGCAGGTATTTCTGTCTGTCGCCCTGGAGCAAGACTTGGAGATATTGGAGCCATCATTGAGGAAATGGCGCACGATCATGGCTATTCAGTGGTTCATGAATACTGTGGCCATGGTATAGGACGTGTTTTTCATGAGGAACCTCAAATCACTCACTTCGGCAAAAGAGGGACTGGTGCAGAATTACGACCAGGGATGACTTTTACGATTGAGCCTATGATCAATATAGGGAAAAGGCATTGCAAAGTTTTAGAAGACGGGTGGACTGTTGTGACAAAGGATAAGTCGTGGTCGGCCCAATTTGAACATACGATTTGTATCACTGAATCTGGTCATGAAATTATGACTACTTTTTCACCGGATGAGTGGACAGAAGATGATGATAAAATTTAAGGATTTAATCGATGGGCTCAATCACAAGAGCCTTGAGGCTCCAACTGTATCTGTTGATTTAAAAAACAAGCCCAAATCGATTCATTTAAAATTTAATACTGTTGATGTTGTTGTGGATGCTTCCTACAGTGGACAAATTGATCCCTGGCTGGGAATGGTCTGTGAATTTGCTAAAGGCAAGTCTTTAACAAGTCTTACGACGGTATGTCAGAGTGATTTTTTACGATCGTTTGGTAATGATCAGCTTTTGCTTGATTTCTTAAGTGAACATGAAAATGAAATTGTTCATGAAGCTTTAGAGCTTTTGAAGGCTGCGATTCATAAATATCAAGGTCGTGAGTATTTATACTCCCAGAATTCATCACTTGTTTGTCGATGTTTTGGAGTTCGCGAAAATGACATCATAAGCTATCTGCAAACTTCTGAGCATCCCACTTTGGAAGAGTTATCTAGCAAAACGAAGGCTGCAATGGGGTGTCGTAGCTGTTTAAGTCAAATTAAAAGATGGTTAGTAAATACGGACAAAGATCCATCCCACTATTATAAAGAGAAAACAAGAGCGAACTGGCTTATCGAAATGGATTATATGCTAAGCTGTTTTCCAGATTCAGAGTCTTGGAAAATGGCCATCGAAAGCTTTCAAGGTCAGCAAGTTATTATTTCTTACGATCGAGAAATTTCACAAACAGAATTTGAAGAAATAAGTGTAAAGCTTCAGGATTTTTTGGGACCGGCTTTGGATGCTGATTTGAGTTTTTTTCTTATCCGCTCACGGCAGCGTTCAAATGCTTCAGGATAATTTTTAAGTTTTTGAAAAATCAAAACTTCTCTACCTCCAAAAATTTTTTTTATGTCCACATCTTCTTGAAGGTATTTGATATCGCTGAAAAAATCTTTAAGCTGAGGAATTTCTTTTTCAAGACAGTCGGGAGATGGTGCAGTTGCTTGAATTTGAGTCATGAAATTGAGAAAGATCTCATTGGTGATTTCA
Source organism: Bacteriovoracaceae bacterium (assembly GCA_947448495.1). Classification (GTDB taxonomy): domain Bacteria; phylum Bdellovibrionota; class Bacteriovoracia; order Bacteriovoracales; family Bacteriovoracaceae; genus Peredibacter. Next base: position 22,416 of record CANFNX010000008.1, read on the forward strand.
AGGTAGTCATCAATCATACCTTGGGCAATTTGATCTTGCTTTCCTAGCTCACTTCCAGGGATTTTGAACACACTTGAACCTTTCGAAATAGAAAGTTCGAGCAATTTCCATGATGGGGATTCGTTGGCTGTTTCACAAATTTGCTTAAAATCCTCCGGCGATAACTCTGCTTTTGGGATTTGTATCATTTCAGAGATGAGTCTTTGGTTAAGATCATAAAGAGGTCCTAGTTTCTTTTTTAAATGGAACTGCTTCTCCTCAGCTCCTAGACACTTCAGCAGTTGACGTTCATTGCGACCGGCCCATAGAGAGGTTGTTAAAAACATGATAGAGATTATGACTAAGCATTTCATAGATCTATTCTACCTGGATTTTCAGAAAAAATAAGACAGAAAATCACCTAAAGGCTATGATGAATTGATGAAAGACATGACCTTTATGGACCATTTAGAAGAGTTAAGAGTTAGGCTTATTAGAATAGCCGTCATTTTGGTGATCTCTTTTTCTATTTGTTATTACTATTCTTCGGCCATATCTGAATTTTTACTTGTTCCTTTGAGGCAAGCCCTTGGCTCATCCGGAAAAGTGATCTTTACCGGATTGTTTGACAAAGTTATTGCTGAACTTCAAATGGCCCTCTGGGCGAGTATTTTTTTTGCCAGTCCCTTTTGGTTTAGGGAGCTATGGTTATTTATTAAGCCTGGCCTCTACGACAAGGAGATCAACGCTGTAAGACCATTCATCGTGGTGGGATTTTTACTTTTTTTATGTGGAGTGGCCTTTGGTTACTACGTTTTGTTTCCATTCACCTTTAGCACTCTAATCTCCTATGGCGTGCAAGATGTTGAGGCGATGCTAAGTCTTAAAGAATACTTGCTATTGGCCTCAAAAATTTTAGTCTTTCTAGGATTGATGTTTCAGTTGCCAAACGTGATGCTTATTTTGGGTTTTATGGGACTGGTCACGAAGTATTCTCTTCGGTCCTGGAGACGTTATATGGCCGTGATTTTTGCAGTTGCGGCTGCAGTTATTACTCCGACAACTGATGTTCTCAGCATGATGTCTGTTTGGATTCCCATGATGGTTTTATACGAGATTGGCATTCTCGCTGTGGCGTGGATTGTCCATCCCTACTTGAAGAAAAAGCATATGAGCGAAGTGAATTAACTCGCTTCAAAATCATAGTCATCTGGATCTATTTCATAGACGGTTGGCATTTCATCTTCCTCATCACCTTTGTATAAACTGTCTCTGTCGCCCACAAAAGAAATTCGCTCTGAGTTGAAATTCCAATTATCAAATTCTCCAAAAATCATATAAGTCGGTAGAAACCGTTGAAAGTCATGTACTAGGGCCTCAATCTGAGGAGCATTAAAGTCTGATCCATCGACTTTGCATAACCAACCCGACATTCTGACTTCTGAGCCATAACATGAATACTGGCAATAGGATAAATCTACGCTATGACGATTAAGGATCCTTCGGGCTTCCTTGTTGCTTTCCATTCGCGAGAGTTTCTTCATAGAGACTTTCCTTGCACCCTTACTGAGGTGCTGATTATAACTATTCTAAGTTAACTTATCGGAATACTCGGATAAAACTGGAGCGGTCATCCTGGATGCGTGAATTCAAATAGTTAGAGGGCAAGAGAAATGAGAATTTTAAAGGTGGGAGATTAAAACAGAGATAATTGGCATAAACCTTTGAGCAGGCCAGAAGACCTGCTCAAAATCGTTTAGTTCATAGCGAGGATCACTTCTCTGACAACTTTCGAAGCAAAGCACGAAGAGTTTCCTGTGGCATCTAGCATTGGCGCCAGCTCCACCACATCGGCTCCAACTAAGTTTTTACGATTAAGGATTTTCAGGATGCGCATAAAACCATGCCAGTCTTCACCACCGGCTTCTGGGGTGCCAGTTCCAGGAAAAAAACCTGGATCAAAAAAATCTAGATCAAGAGTTAAATAAATCGGGCGAGTATCTGGTAACTCTTCTAACCATTCACAACATTCCTTGAGAGATGTCGCTAAAGTTTTATTTTCTTTCATCCAGTTGAATTCTTCTCGTGGGCCTGAACGTATTCCATATTGAATCAGACGATTCTTAGAAGTGAAGTGATCCAAGATTCTTCTGATGATTGAGGCATGAGAATATTTTTCTTCGAGGTATCCATCACGAAGATCAGTGTGAGCATCTAAGTGTAGAACGACTAAATCAGGATAGTGCTTTAAGTGAGTAACGATAGGTCCATAAGAAATAGAATGTTCTCCACCTAAGGTGAGAAATTTAATTTCATCTTTTTTAAAATCTAACTCTTTAACCATCTCCATGAAAAAATCATTTGTGATGTGCCACTTAGATGGATAAATCGGAAGATCTCCCATCGTGATAACATTGTAATCTGTAAGATCTTTATCGAGGTAAGGAGAATAATCTTCTAGGCCATAAGAGGCTTCACGGATAGCTCCAGGGGCGAATCTTGCTCCTGGACGAAAGCTGGTTGTCCCATCGAAGGCAAAGCCGAGAATATGAGTCGAATGGGAAAAAATCGCAGCAGCGTATTCAGTTCCAATAAAGGCTTTGGCATGCTCAAGGCCTTCAACTTCTTTAATGAGACGAGGTTCTTTCACGGCTTACTCCTGTCCAATCATTTGTTTGTGGAAGTTTGAAATCGAAAACGTCCCCTTGTGCCAATCCATATTATACCACTTAAGCGAGCGTTGAATCTCATTCATGGCCATCATCTTGGCAGGGTTAATATCTGTCGCTTTATATTTTTTAGATGAAAATCCAAATGTCCAATAGACTCCCGGATAAATAAGCATTGGAGCGTTGAAAGAGTTAACGAATGGAAAAACTTTTCTCATGTTATTGTAAATATTTTTAATTCCCCATTCATCTAGGAAAGGATTTTCAGTTTGGTTCATCATGATGCCGTCTTCAGTAAGAGCGTTGTAGACATCAGAGTAGAATTCATCAGTGAATAGTCCCGAGGCAAAATCGACTGGGTCAGTTGAATCAACAACAATAATGTCATATTCATTCTTGGCACGCTTGATAAATGCGAAACCGTCCTCTGGAAGCACGCGAACTCTTTTGTCAGATAGTCCAGAGGTACAGTCAGGGAAATGAATTTTAGAAACTTCGATCACTCGCTCATCAATTTCAACGAGGTCGATTCGCTCAATATCTTTATGCTTTACGAATTCGCGAACAACGCCACCATCACCTCCACCAATAATCAGGACTTTTTTACAGTTCCTACTGACCATGTAAGGAATGTGGGAGACAACTTCGTGATAAACGAACTCATCTTTATCTGAAACCATGGTTTTACCATCGAGAAGTAAGAGTTTTCCTACCGATTCGGTTTCGACCACTTCAATCTTTTGAAACTTCGATTGCTCAGAGTGGAGGTATTTTTTTACCTTAAAACCCATAGCGAAAGTATTACGAAAAGACTCTTCGATCATCCAATTTTCGACGTTCATATGGCCCCTTTGAAATGTGCGCCATTTTGTATCTTAAATCTAAAGGAATTCCAAGTATTCTAAGTGCTTTAAAATGGACTTTTGCACCGCGCCTTTTTTATTATGGGAGAGTACAAAACCACAAGGAAGTTTCATGATTTTAGTGACAGGTGCCGCAGGTTTTATTGGCAGTGTAATTGTTAAGCAGCTTAACGATCTTGGTGAAACAGACATTATGCTCTGTGATCATTTCGAAAGCGGAGACAAATGGAAAAACCTTAGGGATCTAAAGTATTCAGCTTTTGTTCAAGTTGAGGATCTTTTTCAGCAAGAGATCTGGAAGAGGCAAAATGGAATTCAGGCCATTTATCATATGGGGGCCTGTTCTGATACAACTGAGTTAAATATGGATTTTCTGTATCAAAACAATACCGAATTTACGAACCGACTTTTAACATTGGCCGCTCAAAAAAATATTCCCATTATCTATGCTTCGAGTGCTGCCACTTATGGATCTGGTGAGCTGGGCTATTCAGATGACCACAAGGGAGTTCCTTTCTTAAAACCACTCAATAAATATGGGTACTCAAAACAGCTTTCAGATGAATGGATTCTCAAACAGAAGAAGCGACCGAAAGTTTGGTTTGGTGTGAAATTCTTTAATGTCTTTGGGCCCCACGAGTACCACAAAGGGAAGATGAGTTCAGTCGTCTATCAATCCTTTAACCAAATTAGTGTCGATGGTGAAGTGAAACTCTTTAAGTCGCACCGACCTGATTATAGAGATGGTGAGCAGCTGCGTGATTTTGTTTATGTGAAAGATGTCGTTAAAGTTATGATTGAACTTCTGGCTGCGGGGAAAAAGAAGCCAGGTCTTTCTGGAATTTATAATTTAGGTACTGGAGAGGCGAGAAGCTTTCATGATTTAGTGAAAGCTACGTTCAATGCCATGGGGAAGAAGCCGAAAATTATATTTATAGACATGCCAAAAGAACTTAGAAATCAGTATCAATACTATACTCAGGCAGAAATGGGAAAGCTTAAGAAAGCGTTGCCTAAGTTTAAATTTATGAAGTTGGAAGATGCTGTTGCTGATTATGTTGGTCAGCATCTTATGAAGGAAAAATACCTCGAGAGTAAAGTGTGAGCGGAAAAAAAATTGATGGATTTAAAGCTGCGATAGAAATGCTACAGGGCCTTGACCTTGCCGCTCAACAGTCTCTTCTAGCAGATATCGCTCGTCGGGATCCTGAAATGGCGGTCAAGTTAAAACAAAATCTAATTACTTTTGATGATTTACAGTATCTCACCACGGCGATGATGAAGCGTCTTTTGCAAGACATTAAGTTAGATGATCTTGGTCTTGCCCTCAGAGGAGCTAATCGAGAAGTTTCAACTCACCTATTAGGAATGTTTTCGACGGGCATGAAGCGAGACATTGAGGATATCCTTAAAGGGAAACCACGTCCTTTGTCTGAAGTCCTCGATGCGCAAAAGAAGATCATGGATGTTGTCATGAAGTTGAGAGAGAAAGGAGAAATTGTATTGTCTAAGGATAAATCGGAGCGGCTGGTTTGAAAAAAATTCTTCTATCGGGATTTTCAGCCTTTGGAGCAAATGCTGAAAATAGTTCTGAGGTTTTAGTACATATGCTTCAAGATAGAGGCATCACAGGTTTTGAGCTAAGGTCCGTGATTTTACCAGTGAGCTACAGTTCATCATTTTCTGCTTTAGAAAAGGAACTGGATGTATTTTCACCTGATCTCGTCATCGCCTTTGGATTAGCAGAAAAAAGAAGCAAGATTAGTATCGAAAAGGTTGCCATCAATTTAAAAGATAGTGAATTTCCGGATAATGATGGAGTCATTTTTCAGAATGCCATTGTAAGTCCTAGTGGAGAAAATGCCCATTTTTCAACACTTGAAACTGAAAAAATGCGCGTTTTAAATACTGAGTTTCCAATTGAGCAATCTCTTTCGGCTGGTGCTTTTCTGTGTAATTATGTGATGTACCGTTTATTGGAAAGATTGAAATATACATCTGTGAAGGCGGGCTTTATCCATTTGCCCCATTTAAACAATCATTCAGAAGAGATTTACAGAACTGTCGTAGAACTCATTTGTTTGCACTCCTGAGTTCTACGGGCCCTGTTAATTTTTATTTCTTAGGTTGAATCACATAACTGTCGAAACCGAAGATGCCCCTTGATTTCACATCATAGTTGAGAGTCGTTTGCAGAGGCTTAATTTCGTAAACCACATTTGCTCCATCGTAAGATCGTTGACGAGCTTTCACGAGAAAAGTTTCTTCCTCAGTACCGCCAAGTATCGGTAAGTTTTTGAACTTAATTTTGACTTGGTCGGGTTCATTCGTGGTGATCGTTCCATAGGAAGAACAGTAAGTTTCAGTCACTGGGCAAGTTCGAGGGTAGTTTTGCACAACAGGTATTCTCTCTGTCTGGTAACGCACACACTGGTTTGTCTGTCTGTTATACTGAATGCAAACAGTGCGGGTTGTGTAACCTGTTATGACTTGGTCATAACCACACTGTGAACCCGAGGTGACAACCACAACTCTTGTACTATACGCCTGACAAACAGATTGCGACATCGCAACATTAAAATTTAATTTTACTCTTTTTGGAGTTTGAGCATTACGAACAATAATCGCTTCAGAAGAATTAATTGTAATTTCTTTTGCGTTGAGAATTACTTTGTCTTGCGCTAGGGAAATGGTTGATAAAGCAAGGCCAGTGAGGATTGTTAGTAGTTTCATATTTGCTCCCATTAATTAATTAATTAATTAAGTTCTACAACATAACTGTCAAAACCAAGTATGCCCTTTTTGAGAATCTTATAAGGCGATATCGTATTCAGACTTGAAATGTCATAAATGACATTTTCTCCATCAAAACGTTTCTGTTTTGCTTTTATGAGAAAAGTATCCTCTTCTGATCCACCTAGGACGGGAAGAGATTTAAAGCGTAGCTTCACTTTGTCTGGATCATGAGTTGTGACTTTTTTGTATTCAATACAGCGAGAGGTTGTAGCCCTTCCTGTACGATAAACAATTCGACGAGTGCAGACGAGTCGTTTCATAGGCACGTTAAAGTATATGTTGACGATTTCTGGTGTCTCAGCGGTTCTTACGAGTATGGCATTGTCGCTATTAATGAGTGCAGTCTCACTATTAAGGATGATTCTTTCCTGCGCGTAAGAGGCAATCGAAATTATGAGGACAAAAAAGCTTAATAGTAGTTTCATTCGAATCTCCATTGATAGTTAACTTCATTGGGCGGTATTTATCTCAAGTTGACTTCAAGCACTAGACACCTTAGTAGAAGTTACACAGTGTTTTGACATTTTTGAGAATGGTGACAAAAGGTTATCTTAGTCTTGCATTGGAGTCTCTTCGGCTCCGCTTGAAGGCCAATCTGCCCCCTCTCTGTAAGACTAAGTTATGACTCTTTACTGTAAGTTATTAAAAAAGTGATTGCGTGGAGATTGGCACGATTCCTGCTCAAAGGCTTTCCGAGAGATGTAAAGGATCACTCAAGGATGAGTGGTCCCAACTGACAAGCAGGATGTCACCTTTATATCTCGCCATGGATCGGCCATCGGTATCACGGATTGAAACCGATAAATTTTAAGGATGATTCTAATAAACAAGGAGAGTTTTTTATGGAGAAGGCAACAATCGAAAAATTCAAAAATCTTTTTTTGGAGATTCTAACTGAGGAGCAGGTTTTTGAAGGGAAGTTATCGCCTACGACACTTGAAGGTGATGAGGTCGATGTTGTTTCCCATGAAAAGGCGAATCAAATGGATTTTCGATTAAAGGCAAGAAATGCCATCTATCTTAATAAAGTTCGAAAATCTCTTCATAAAATAGAAGAGGGATCTTTTGGTGAGTGTGAAGATTGTGGTGCAGAAATATCATTACAACGTTTGAATGCCCGCCCTACGGCTGACCTTTGTATCAACTGTAAGGAAGCTCAGGAGAAGCACGAGAATCAGCTTATCAACCGTAATCGAGCTTCATCTAAGGTTGGCCGCGTTCTTCCAATTGAAACTCTGGAAAAAGGTTTCAACAGAGACCAGACGGCAACATCAGACTTTCATGTTGATCATATGGACTACCAGGACATCGTAGGTTAATTTTTAAAAAACAGTTCCGAACGCCCAGAGTCCAAACATCACGGTTTCTGGGCGAATATCCACATCATTTAAAGCTTTTAGGTAGGGCATCAGTGTTAGGTGAGGCAATGGATTATAGCCTAATCCAACTGCAGGATAGTTTTTATATTTCTTAAAGTAGTTCCAATCTCTGTGTTGAGATCCAGATGTTGGATTTCGATGCTGAAGATCAAATTCATTAAAGATTTGGGCCTTCCATTTATCATTAAAAATCCAGTTAATGGCCGTCATTTGATTGAGGCGGTAACGCTCTTCTTCTACTCCAGCTTTATACATGAAGTATCTAGCGTTAGTTTGACTGAAGACAAAGATTTGAGGAATGGGTTTCCAGGTTACAACTTGGAGAAGCTCGACTTGAGAGTTTAGTTGCTCATTACGAGAGGCTATACTAAATGGCGCCCTATGTGTAAGACGAGAATCCCAGCTTACTTTATCAGTCTTGATCCAGTTTTGATTTATACCAAATTGCCAGTCGTCCATGACAACTATGTTTTGGTCTTGATTTGGCCTTAATTCATTTCTATCACCAATCACAGTGAAGAATCGGGGGCTCATAAAAAAAGATGTCCTGTCATAAAGCTTAGTCAGGATGTTAAAGCTCTGCCACATACTCATGGGATCTCTTGTCCTCTGGCCTTGAGCATTGATTTGATTATCATCCCATTTTTTTATACTGGAACCGCTTAATTCTCCGAAGTAAGTCACTTTTAAATAGTTATGTAGACGCTCAGTGTTCCAGTTTCCGAAGGTTGTCGACGAAGTGTTTGAAAGGGGTGAGGCAAATGTCGCAGAAGTCTGAGCGAAAGCCTGAGAAAAGGTAATGAGTCCCAAAAGTATGATAAAAACCTTCATTTATCCCTGCTGTTAAAAAATTTAAATCTATTAACTTTTTAAAACAAAAATTCCAGGCCGGGGAGGGCCCCATGAAAATCAGACCATGGTTTAACCGAATCTTGATAAAAGAGGGTGTTTCCTACACTTGTAAATATTACATTATTGAAGATAAGTGGAGAATTGGGCATCAGGTTAGACTGATGCCCAATAACTTTGACTAAACGATATATTGAGAAAGTTCTTGAACCAACGCCTGACTACGTGTCACAAATTTTTCTTTATCTTCAGAAGATAGGCCTTCAGAAGATAATGAAGCTAAGTCCTGAACATGGTAGCAAATTTTCTGGGCAAGATCCTTTTTTTCTCCCTTTTCCCATATTTTGAGGGCGTTTTTAATTAAAGGATTTGAAGGATTGATTACAAGTGTTTTCTTTATTGGCATGGCGAAAGCAGAGTTGCCCATTGATTTGGTCATTTGTTGAAAACGCTTCATGTTTTCATCAACCTTGAAGTAGGCACTTGCTGAGGCATTTTTTAGATTTTTTACATCTACATCTAATTTTGCTTCTAATTCTTTATTGTCCCCCACCAAAACTTGCTTGAAAAATTCTTTTACTTTTATGTCGTCTGCAGAAGTCGCAGTCGTTTCAAGTAGGTTTTCTATTTCAGAATCAATAGCTGAGAACTTAAATGATTTATCATCTTGTTTATGCATTTCTACATGTTGCATGAAATGTGGATCGATGTACTGATCAGTTTCAATAACTTGAATTCCTTCAGCTAAGAGTTGTTTACGAAGGGATTCATCACTTAAGTTTTTTTCGAAATAGACATACTTATCATTTAGCTTCTCTTTGTAATTTTCCGGAATCGTGCTTTGATATTCTTCAAAAGTTACAAGTTTATTCTCAGAGTTTTTGAAGAGGACCATTTTTCTCATAATCTCATCAAACTTAGTGTCTTGCATGCAACCATATTTTACAAAAAGTCCTATATCTTCCCAGACTTTTTCGAAACGTTCACGATCAGTATTGAAGAGTTTCTTCAGAGACTCAGCTACCTTTTTGATGATGTAGTTCGAAATCTTTTTAATGTTTGGATCACCCTGTAGGGCGGAACGAGATACGTTGAGAGGAATATCAGTGGAGTCAATTGCTCCCTTGAGAAGGCCTAGAAAATCTGGGACAACATTTTTTACACTATCTGAAACAAAAACTTGTTTGCAATAAAGCTTAATTCCATTCTCTTGGATTGGTTTATTTTGATTGAGTTTAGGAAAAAATAAGACCCCTTGGAGGGTAAAGGGATGATCTACATTAAGGTGAAGCCAAAAAAGTGGCTCCTGATCCATAGGGAATTTCTTTCGATAAAACTCTTTGTAATCTTCGTCTTTTAGTGTTGTTGGATCTTTTTTCCAGATGGGAGTTGTTTCATTTATCACATCCTCCTTGGAATCTGGTGTGGACAGATCCCTAACTGAAACTGGATAAGGCATAAAATCGCAATAGCGCTCAAGTGTTTCTCGTAATTTCCAAGAATCAAGAAAGTCTAGGGAGTCAGAACTGATATAAAGTTTGATGCTCGTTCCTACATCTGTTTTGGCCGATTCCCCAAATTCATAATCAGTATCACCATGACAGGTCCATTTCGTAGCTGTTGAGCCAGGATTCATGGATAGAGATTCGACCTCTACTTTTTCTGAAACCATGAAAGCCGAGTAAAAGCCAAGTCCAAATTTACCAATAATTTCATCTTTGGCCGTTGTATTCCCGAGGTCCTTCATCTTTTGAACAAACTCTTCTGCCCCTGAGAAGGCCAGTTGAGCGATGTATTTTTCAACTTCCGTCTCATTCATTCCAAGACCGTTATCTGTCACGGTAATGAGCTTATTGGCCTTATCAATCTCAATAGTTACCTTTCCTTCAGGGGTTTCATGACCTTGAGATCGGGCGATGGTGGCCCTTTTGGTGATGGCATCACATGCGTTGGAGACTAATTCACGGATAAAAATATCGTGCTCTGAGTAAAGCCATTTTTTGATAATCGGAAAAATATCGTTAGTTTTGACTGAAATCGATCCTTTACGGGTACTCATCTGGTCCTCCATCTATAGTGTCATTTTGTCATCTTGTCATTTTGCGTAATAATCCACTAGAAATATGGTTATGAAATTGAAATCGTCAAGGGTCGTGGTCCATGTCCAATGAAATTATTCCTCTCTTTGTTTTAACGACTGGGGGGACGATTGAGAAAATATACGATGAGTTTGAAGGTTCTCTTCAGAATCGCGACACTATCGTAAAAAATAAAATTCTTCAGAAGTTGCGGCTCCCTTATACTGAAATTCAAGTCAAACAGATCATGGCCAAAGATTCTTTGTATATGGATGATAAGGATCGCGCTTCTATCCTGGAGTCGATAAAAACTTACTCACGTTTTGGAAATCCGATTGTCGTTCTTCATGGCACTGACACTATGGATCTTACTTCAAAATTTTGTTTTGATAATTTTAAAGAAATTTCTGTCCCCGTGGTTTTTACCGGAGCGATGAAACCTTTGGGCTTTGATGATTCGGATGCTGCTCAAAATGTGATCGAAGCGACTTTTGCTGCTCGTATCATGAAGCCAGGTTATTACGTCACTTTTCACGGGAAGCTTTTTACCGTTCCCCATTTTAGAAAAAATAAACAACGGGGAACATTTGAGGAGATTGAAGCATGAGAACTTTATTTGGGATTTTATTGCTTATCAGCGCTCAAACTGTTCTTGCCTGGGGACCAACAGGACATAGGGTTGTAGGGGATATTACTGAGAGACATCTCATGCCCTTGGCTGCAGCGAAGGCGCAAAGACTTCTCAGTGGTCAGAGTCTCGCTCGCGTCGCGACTTGGCCAGATGAAATTAAATCGGACCCCGCTCAATATCAGTCGACTTTTAGTTGGCACTATACCACTTGGCCTCTAGAGGCTCCTACCCATACTGAGCAGGATGAGACTCCCACCAGTGGACAGTTGCTCAAATCAATCAACGAACAATTGGCAGTTCTCAAAGATGTGAACGCAACTGATGAAAAAAAAGCTTTTTCTCTGAAGTTTCTCGTTCATCTGTTGGGTGACTTGCATATGCCTTTACATGTCGGAAATGGGTCTGACCAAGGTGGAAACTTTTGTAAAGTTAATTTTATGGGAAAGCCTACCAATTTGCACTCCGTGTGGGATGAAGGAATGATTGGAGCGACTTCTTTAAGTTATACCGAAATCACGAAGTTTATACTTGAAGACAAAACATCGAGTGATTTTTTTGCTGCTAAAGCAGGGACAATCATGGATTGGGCGCAAGAATCAAAAAATATGAATGCAACTATTTATCCGGCCGAGGTTGTTCCATCACCTGAACCTACGGCGATGAAAGCCTATTGCAAGAAAGATGCTCTACCTGAAGAGATGCCGAAGCTCTCCTATGAATACAGTTACAAATTCTTGCCGGTCGTTTACAAGAGACTGTATGAAGCAGGTATCCGCCTGGCCTGGATTCTTAATGACAATTTGAAATAAGACGCCATCCTAAAGACGCACTTTTTGCCTCTACTGAAAGTGCGTCCCATATCGTAAATCCTCGTAAAGATTGAAGAAGCATTCCTTTTTACTCCAATAATCTCGATCTAAATCATAATGAGTTTAAGAATTTCGATGAATTCCTCCGATAAGACATGTGAGGATCAAGGATTATGGTCTATTCGACTTTAGGGAAGAAAACAATTAGCTCGCTACTAATGTCAGCAGTTCTGCTTTCAGGATGTTTACCGTCTGATATCCCTTCCTCAAATAGACAACAATTTAATACGACTCCTAGTGGAGAATCTCCAAATGGTGCTGGAGCCGGTGCAACTTCAACTACCAGTGGCTCAGGTAGTGGAGCCTCAATCCTTCCACCCAGAGTTGAAATTCGTCATTTGATCGAACCGAATCTTTCTACAGATCCAAACTATTCATCGGGAACTGGATTTTCGGGGGGAGGAAGTTACGTTCGAAAATTAACTCTTCCTAAAAATTTTCAAGGCAAACTTTATCTCGCGGGGATTAACATCGGAACCCTTTCTTCAACTATTGTGAAGGTGAGGTTTAAGTTTGGTGTGAATCAAGAGTCGGTAGTGATTCCTGCTACTGTTGCGCAAGCCCCTGGTATTACACCTCAAACGAACATCAATGTTTTAGTGATGGATATGCGTTCAGAACCTCTTCGCAATATTAGACTTCCTTATGACTTGTTTGATTACAATGACTATGGTGCTACAGAAACTCCAGTTCAGGATAATAGAAACACAGGCCTCTACTGTCGTGGTCTAAGAGTGGAGGATGACCCAACATTCACTGGTATTGGACAATGTGATGGACTCCAACCAGATGAAGAATGCCTCTACGCATATGCTAAAGTCATGGATCAAGGATTGGTAAAAGAGGTCCTGAGTGGTTCATCATTGGTTTATGTTCCGACCACCCCTTCTTTGCCTCAAGTTAAAAGCAATGTTGGTGAGTCTTATTATCAAGATTATTTATCTCAGGCTTTAAAGAAGCCACTAATTGATAGTTATAATGGCCCTTTCAAATTTAGTGAAGCAGCCATTCCTTTAAATTCGAGCGATTCAATTGATATTAATTTTTCTTCTTCGCTTTCGTCAGTTGTTATTGATTGGACTGCGAAGAATATAAATTCTGCAAATTATTTCTATCGAGGCCCTTACCGCCTTGTGAACAAAGCAGAGTGGCAATTTCAGTTTTCTGATCTAGTGGGGTCGAAGCGGTTATTCAAAAATAGCCGCCCATACTTGGGATCACCCACCATAGCCGTGCCGGAAAATAACACTATTTATTTTGGATCATACTTATTTCCACTTGCGACTCAGCTTGATCTCGCAGCAAATGTTTCTCACCTAAGTTCTGCGACCTGGGATGGAGATAGGGCAGAAATGACTCTTGCGGTACCCGGAAAGACTATGTGGATGGATGGTTCGAATGCGAGAAGCCAGAGTAAAAATGCTGATCTTGAACATGTTGGTTCGTGCAATGTCACTTCATCAATGGAAATCATTGCTAAAGACAAAAATGGTAACGAGTATGTGATCGCACTTTCTAAGGATGTGAAGCTGCAGTTGGTCCGCCCGATTCAACATTATACGGATAGTGGAAATGATGTGCTTTATACAAATTTCAAAACTTGCTCTTCTAATGCAAGCTGTGGGGGAAATGAGTGCTGTTTTAACAATCGTTGTTGGGATGAAACTCTTGTTTCTCAGTGTTACGACAATTCAAGCATTCAAGGTAACAAACAAATTGGTGAATCTTGTCTCACAGATATGGACTGTTCGAGTTTATGTTGTAATAGAAGCTCAGGTATGTGTGCTCCCCATAATACATTCTTAAATCCATCGGTTCTTTGCTCCAAGCCGATTGGAGATTTCTGTATCGCCAAAGAATGGTGCCAGAAAACTCCAGTGATCAGATGCCTGATCGTTAAGACGGGGACAGATTCACTCGGGAATACAACGTGTCGCCAGCAGTGCTACACCACAAATGAATTTGGAGATTGTAAGTCTGGGGTATGCGTAGCGCCTTATCAGGCACCCATCACAACTTTTGATCCGAATGCACCTAATGCATGCGCCAATGCTGTCGCTGCTCCAAACTTTTAATCATTGATACAGGACTAATAGCTAGGGCATAATGGACTCTTGAGGAGACCAAAATGTCGTTGCCAGATTCTCAAGATTTCATTCTTGATCACGTCGCCATAGCCGTGAAGAGTATTGCTGCCACCAAAAAAATTTATGAAGATTTAGGACTCGTATTTTCTCCTAAATTGGAAGAGGTTAAAGAGCAAAAGGTATTAACGGCATTTGCTCAGATTGATGAAAATGCACACATTGAACTTCTTGAGCCGACCTCTATAGAGTCAACCATTCATAAATTTATTGAATCTAAGGGGGAAGGTATTCATCATCTTTGCTTCAAAGTTACTGACGTAAAGACTAAAACTCTAGATTTGATGCAGAAAGGTTATAAATTCATTTATCCTGAGCCTCGTATTGGTGCTGGAGGCTGTCTCGTCAACTTTATCCATCCTAAGTCGACCGGTGGTGTTCTGATCGAAATTTCTCAAAGGCTTGAGCATGTCTAATTACCAATTTGTTGCCCCCCCTCTCACCCGCATAAATAAAATCATGTTGATCCTGTCTGGGGCCTTCTTTTTAATCGGTTCGATTTTAAAAGCCGTTGGAGCGATTGATTTAACAAGTCTTTTGGGTCTTTCAGGCGCGGGACTCATGAGTGGAATGGTCTTCCAACTTATTTCATATTCTTTTATTGAAAAC
>CANFNX010000009.1 GCA_947448495.1 Bacteriovoracaceae bacterium
TTCACTTTCATTTCGTCTTCGGCGCGTATTTCAATGACATTTTCTTTTTCTTTGTACTCAGCTTTGGCGTCTGAGCCTTTGAAGTCAAAGCGGCCAAGAATTTGTTTATCTGTATTCTTGAGAGCATTTTGTAGTTCCATTTCATCAATCTTGGAAACTAAATCAAATGAGGCCATAATTCTTCCTTTATTTTCTGATGTGACCAGTTCCGGTCACAATAAAACGAGTTGTTGTCATTTCTTTAGCACCCATGGGGCCATAGGCATGAAGTTTTGAAGTCGAAATCCCTAGCTCGGCCCCAAGACCAAGTTCCCCACCATCATTAAAGCGAGTGGAGGCATTGATGGCAATACAGGAGGCATCCAGGGCATTCATAAATTCTTCAATGACCTTTGGGTCCTGAGCGAGAATCGCTTCAGTATGGTGAGAAGAGTATTTTTTGATATGTTCAATCGCCTCAGACTCACTTTTGACCATCTTGAGAGAGAGTTTCTTATCCAACCATTCTGTTGCAAAATCTTCTTCAGTTGCCGGAAATTTTATCTCAACCCCAGCTTGTTTCAGAGCTGCAAGAATCTCATTGTTTTTTGGATACTGCTCATGCAGAATTAAAGTCTCCAGTGCATTACAAACTCCTGGGCGCTGAGTTTTGGCATTCAAAATAACGTTCACAGCATCCACATTACAATCCGCATGGACGTAAAGATGACACAGGCCTTTGTCATGGGCCACCACTGGCATGGTGGCATGGGCCTTAACAAATTGAATGAGTGAGCTCCCTCCACGAGGAACCATCAGATCAATATATTGATGGAGTTTTAAAAGTTCGCTCACATCTTCTCGGGTTTCAATGAGATTGAGAGTGCCCTCAGGAAGAACTGAGTGCGTAGCCTTTTGAAGGACCTCAAAGAGGGCGCGATTGGAATACTGGGCCTCTTTTCCGCCTTTTAAAATAATGGCATTGCCGGATTTTATCGCCAGGGCCGCACCATCGACGACCACATTCGGACGTGACTCAAAAATCATTCCGATCACACCAAGTGGAATGCTCTGCTTTTGAATCACCAGTCCATCGGCCCTGGTCTGTGTTTCAGTGATTCCACCAACCACTTGCGGCTGATTGGCGACATCTGTACACATCTGTGCAAGAGAAAGAATGCTTTTTTCGGTAAGTGTGAGTCGATCAACCATGGACGAACTCAAGTTATGAACTTTTGCTTCCTCAAGATCTTTTTTGTTCGCCGTGAGGATTTCATCTTTATGAGCGAGGAGGGCCTTAGAGATCGCATCGAGAGCGGTTAAGCGCATTTCTTCAGAAAGTCCTTGTAGCTTAAGGCTGGCATCCTTCGCTTTTTGCGCGAGTGACTGAATGCTCATAGTTCATCCTTTTTTAGGAGGAGGTTATCTTTATGGATAGCGACTTTCGAATGAACATAATCGAGGAGGTCATTCATCTGGGCCGATTTTTTGCCTTTGATAAGATCCATCTCTTTAGAGTCGTATTCTGTTAAACCGACAGCGAGAACTTTATTCTTGTGGCGGATTTGAATCACTTCACCTCGCTTAAATTTGCCCTGTACTTTTTTAATCCCAACTGGGAGAAGAGAAGTATGACTTTCCAGGAGGGCAAGACTTGCGCCTTCATCCACCACCACGTAGCAATCATTTTTAACCACCGTTGAAAGCCAGGATTTACGTCTGGACTTCTGACGTACCGGGTTCCCTTTGAAAGTGGTTCCACCTTTATGAATCAAAAGACGAGAAACAGCTTTGTCGGTGAGAAAAGTTCCTAAGATCACATCCACTCCCAGAGGGGTGAGTTTTCTTACGGCCTTGAGTTTTGTGTCCATGCCACCGCGTCCAACACTTGTTTTGGTAGCGATTTTAACGGTAGAAAAATCATCTCTGAAATCAATTTCTTCAAAGCGCTTAGCGTCCGGCTCTTTAGGATTTTTATCAAAGAGGCCATCTGCTTCTGAGAGCAGAATTAGTTTTTCTGCATCTGAGGCTTCACTCATCATGACGGCCAGTTGATCGTTATCGCCCACAGTGATTTCTTCAAAGGAGACAGTATCGTTTTCGTTGACAATGGGAAGTATCCCATCATCAAGTAAACGGTTAATAGTGTTTCTGATATTGAGGAAGCGTTTTCTTTCTTTGAAGTCTTCATGAGTGACAAGTATCTGAGCACATGGCCAGTTAAATTCTGCCAGAGCATCAATATAGGCCTTCATTAAAAGCGGCTGGCCCACAGCTGCTGAGGCCTGTTGGTAAGAGATCATCATTTTTTTTTCATCAGGTTTCTTAATCAGGCTTCTACCCGTGTTGATGGCACCTGAAGAGATAAGAATTGGTTGATACCCTTGTGTCTTCAAGGCATGGAGATCAGTGATGAGATTTTGTATTTTTTGCGAACTCACTCCACCATTTTCATGAGTGACAGCAAGCGAGCCAACTTTAACCACAATCCGGTGTTTCATAGCACTTCCTTGAGGGTCAAATTTTAACAGTAAGTTTAAGCATTTGCAGAGTCCCAAATTTGTTTACGCACTGAGCAAATTGCGAAATGAGTGGTTTAATGAGTTTCTTTTGATACTTTTAAAGCACACAAGGATGTTGCATGCTCCATTTGCTTTTACTGGCCTTTCTTTCATTTGGGACGAAGGCTTCTGATTATACTCTTTATCAAGCGGAAAATGATCATTATCGCTCCTACACAAGGGAAGAGCTGATGCTTCGCCTAGGTGATGCAAGCTCACTGTTACCACATTACCAATGTAATGGAAGAGATGAAGTTGAACTCTTTTGGCCAGCGATTCGTAAAAATCTTTTGCGCACATCTCTTCAGATCAAGCTCCCTAATCTCGACGAGCGCTTCTTTTATCGCGAAGGTGTTTTTTACAAATTGAACGGCGAAATCCAGCAAGAGTTAAAGCATGAGTTTCTTGTCGCGGTCGCTGACGCCCTTTCTAAAATTGAAGAAGTGTCCGAAGGACGAGAGCTTTTAAGAGAACTTGAGCAGGCCTATTTTCCTCTGACGATCGCTCTAGGCACCAATATGTTTAACCCTAAAGATGGTGAGGGGAGAAGCTATCGAGGAATTTATCAGGCCAGTTCTCTTTCCATTTTTTCTCAAGGACGCATGACAAATGAAGATGTGCCTTTTAAAGATATTGGTGCTGGTGGGACTATTGGGTGGGACCCAAAAACTCAAGTCGTTCTCCCTCATATTGCTTTGGTCCATGAGATGTACCATGCCTTTGATTCCATTCGGGGTCTTTTAGATACAAGATTTGTTCAGGGCGCGAATTATGAATTTGTCATGGTGTCAGAGTATCGTGCGGTCTATTTTGAAAACCTGATGAGAAAGTTCTCAGGAGTTAGCTATCGAACTCATTATGGGCAAGATCAATCTGGCCCTGGAGTTTTAGATGAGCATGGAGAGCCACGTAAATTGCCTTCTCCATGCTTAGAATAATTTAGAATGTCATCTCAGGAACGTTGGCCGGAATCACAAGCTCAGCTTCAGTGAGCTTTTTAATTTCTTCCACTGACACGCCTGGGGCCCTTTCGAGTAGATGAAATTTACCATCCTCAAGTTTTAAAACGGCTAGATCGGTTACGACCATTTTCACACAGTGAACACCTGTGAGAGGCAAGCTACATTTTTTTAAAATTTTCGAGGCTCCATCTTTTGAAGCATGGCTCATGGCCACGATGATGTTTTCAGCACCGGCCACTAAATCCATCGCTCCACCCATGCCTTTGACGAGTTTGCCAGGGATCATCCAGGAGGCGAGGGCCCCAGTGGAATCCACTTCAAAAGCACCAAGGACAGTTAGATCCACGTGACCGCCACGGATCATCGCAAAGGAATCAGCTGAATTAAAAAAGGCAGCTCCCTTAATAACGGTGACAGTTTGTTTTCCAGCATTGATGAGATCTGCATCGACTGTTTCTTCGGTGGGGAATTCGCCCATTCCAAGGATGCCATTTTCACTTTGTAGCATCACTTCCATGCCCTTAGGGACATAGTTGGCCACCAGAGTGGGAATACCAATCCCAAGGTTTACATAGTAGCCATCTTTGAGTTCTTTGGCGATTCGTTGAGCAATTTGTTCACGGGAGAGTGCCATAGAGTATCCTTCTTATTTTTTGATTGTTCGTTGTTCAATTCGCTTCTCAAAATTTCCTTTGATAAGGCGAGAAACATATATTCCTGGGACATGGATGAAGTTTGGATCTAACTCACCTGGTTCCACAATTTCTTCCACTTCTACCACTGTCATTTTACCTGCTGTGGCCATCATTGGATTAAAGTTCGCTGCCGTTTTTCTGAAAATGAGATTGCCGAATTTGTCTGCTTTCCAAGCTTTGATCAACGCAAAGTCTGCTTTAGGAAAAGCTGGCTCAAGGATGTAGGCACGCCCGTCAAACATTTTAACGTCTTTACCTTCAGCAATGGTCGTACCGTATCCAGTGGCCGTGAAAAAACCTGGGATCCCGGCCCCTGCTGCACGGATTTTTTCTGCGAGTGTCCCTTGGGGAGTGAGTTCGAGTTGCAGTTCACCGGAGAGAACTTGCTTTTCAAACAAATGGTTTTCTCCCACATAACTAGAAATCATCTTTTTTATTTGTTTTTTTTCTAGCAGTAAACCAAGACCAAAGCCATCGACACCTGCATTATTCGAGATACAAGTCAGTCCTGTTGTTCCTTTATCATAGATTTTTTTGATAAGATTTTCTGGTATACCACAAAGACCAAATCCTCCCACCATCAGAAGCATATTGTCTTTCAGGCCATCCAGGGCCTCATCATAACTTGAAACGACTTTATTAAAACCGGCCATAGGGAACTCCTTTAATTTAAGGCACGCTCAGTTTAACATAGACCTATAGTGAGGTGTCCATGAAGAGAGTCGTAATTTTATTCACAAAGCTTTGCGAAAACTATTTACCAGACGCTTTTGTTTTTTCTTTGCTTTTGACACTCTTTGTCTTTGTGTTGAGTGCCTTTTTTACACCTCATTCTCCCACTCAGTTGGTGGAGTTTTGGGGAAAAGATTTCTGGAGTCTTAATGCCTTTGCGATGCAAATGGTTTTTGTTCTCATCTCTGGACATATGTTGGCCACAACCCCTTTGGTTCAACTTCTTTTAAACAAACTGACCCAAATCCCGAAGTCTGAAACTTCTGCGCTTATCATGCTTTCAGTCTTTTCTACTGTGTCGTGCTTTATTAATTGGGGCTTTGGCCTCATCGTTTCAGGGATCCTGGCCATCGAGCTTGCTCGTAAACTAGGGAAAGTGAACTTTGGTCTATTTGTCGCAACGGCCTATGCTGGTTTTCTTGTTTGGCATGGTGGTCTTTCAGGATCAATCCCTCTTAAGATTGCTGGAAGAGATGAAATTCTGACTAAAGTTTTTCCCGAACTTTCTATCCCATTGTCTGAAACCATTTTTTCTACTTGGAATCTCCTCATCTTTTGTTTGCTTCTTCTACTGATGCCACTGATGGCGCTCTGGATGAGAACAGAGGAAAAAGTTCAAGTGCCTTTAATCAAACAAAACGATCTTTCTTTAACTAAAACGAATTCTTTTAGGGATCACTTAGAAAACTTTAAAGGATTCAATATCATCTTTTTTATGTTCTTTGTGGTTGTCGTTGGCACTGGCCTGAGTCGGGGGGAGTCGCTTGATATTAATAAAATAAATTGGATCTTTTTATTTCTCTCTGTTTTACTCCATCAAACTCCCAGAAGATTTCTGAAAGCCCTTCAAGAATCCTTTGGTTATGCCAGCGGTGTAGTCATTCAATTCCCATTTTATGCTGGGATTATGGGTCTCATGCAATACTCTGGGCTAGCAGATCTCATTTCTGAAATGTTTGTAAATATATCGACGGCCCGGACTTTGCCACTTTGGACTTTTCTGTCAGGAGGTTTAGTTAATTTTTTTATCCCCTCTGGTGGTGGGCAATGGGTGGTTCAAGGACCGATTATGCTTAAAGCTGCAGCTTCTCTTGGGGCAAGTCCTGCCAAGATTTCCATGGCCCTGGCGTGGGGAGACGCTTGGACCAATCTCGTTCAACCATTTTGGGCATTACCCATTTTGGGTCTGGCAAAGTTACAGCTCAAAGACATCATGGGGTATTGTCTCGTCTTCACGATATTTTCTGGACTTTTGATTTCGTTAGTTTTTCTTTTCTTCTAGGGCCGGCTGAGAAAAATGGAAATAGATAAAGAGCATGGCAACAGAGGCTATCCAATGCCAAACGGCGTGGCCTTGGGAGAACCAGCCATGTTGAATGGGATCACACCATATGCGTTTGCCATCGAGAATTTGGAAGATGAAGGCAACAATTAAAAAAACAACGCTACTGATAAACCAATGCAATTTCGCAGTTTGAATTTTTCGTAAGCGGATTTCTGTCCCAATAATCACAAAACCTGAAATCAGAATCAGTGCCTGGAATTTCATTCCAAGGTTGTACATAACATGCAGAATAGCAGTGAGAAGAATCATCAAAGAGAAGTTAAAGAGCATCAGTAAATGAGGCTTCAGCTTTTCAAGACGAATTAAGTTCATACCAATCGTCCATCCGACAAACAGGAACATACCTACATGATCCATGACTTGAGAGAGGTAAAAATTGGATTGATGAAAAAAGAAAGACATGGCCCCCATGAAGAAAATGATGGGACCGAAGGATTTAAGATTTTTTGTTTGATTTTTTTTGTAGCTTAAAAATGTGATGACAATGCCAACGATAAGGTAGCCAAGATTAGACCAAGTGTTGGCAGGTTCTGATATCCATTGGCATAACGTTTCCTCACACCACTTCACATTGGGAGCACCCGTTGATTGGGTAATATCGTACCAAGGACACGAAGGGGCGTGAGGATTAACGTAGTTCATTAAAAATCAGAAATTTTATCTGCCATATCCGCAAAATCCACGAATGGATTACGAACTTTTTGGTATTTCGCAATCAATTCATGGCGAGCTTTTTCAGCATCATCGATTGGGTCAGCTTTATTCCAAAGGCGAAGAATCATTTCTTGAGCTGGGCCAATACCCATGTTGTAGCGAGTCGCAAAGTAGAAGAGCGAGCGAGCGACATTTCCACGGTGTTCAGTTGGCGGAGCAAATAGAAACTCACCACTTATGTCCGATAGTTTACTGACGGAACAATTTTGAACATTAAGTTCATCGTGATTGTCACCAACGTCACCAAAATCAAAGTTTCCACGTCGATTGTTGGCGCTTGAATCTGCTGGGTAGAGGTGGTGCATATCAGATTTCTGCATGTTTTTATCAAAGTTTCCATTGAATTTACTTTGAGGCCAAGTGTGTTCGATATTCACTTCGTGGCCCATGTTTGAAATGTCACTAACTTCTTTGAAGTGAAATTTCTTTGCACAGTACACATCTTGTACGTACATACCTTCGTCGTCCTTTTTCATGAACAATTCGCCAAACATAATGTTGCGAGCATTGTCGTATCCAACTGAAGTATGTCGATAACAATCATTGCTTCCATTACAGTTATTTGAAATGGTGTCGTAGGTGTTTGAAACGATAACATGGTGAGCATCTAGTATTTTGTAGAGCGAGTCTTTGGTCACTTTTTTTGTGTAGAATTCAATGCCGTAATAGGCGAGTTGGTTGTTTGCAATTTTGCGATTTGTTTGAGCATACAGGGAAGCAGAAAGTAGGACAAAACTTAGTACGAGTAAGCAGCGCATTTGGTTCCTCTGGTTAAATTTGCGCTGAAGGCTATGATAGTTAAACTTAATTGTCACATTATTTTATCTAATAGATCAGAATAATTTCAGTGAGGGAAGTGCAACATGGTGAATTCTAAAATAGACTTGAAAACCCATGGGTTGGCGATCGGTATGAAATCCACCGGCACCAAACATATAAAATGTTTTTTCGCGTCGTGTTTGATAGACCGCGACAAAGCTTTCTTTCCTTTCACGGCTGCCCATGAATTGAACATTTTCAACCAAAACACCCGCCATTTCATCACCCATAATTTTCCCAATGAGTAATTTTTTTTCGATTTGAAATTCTCTATGCGGATTACCAATGATCACGTTTCTCCAGTCGGCCATGGGCTTACCTGAAAGTGGCGCGTGCATATTGTCAGTTTTGTAATTACCAAGGGCGATCCAGCCTTTGTGGCCAAGCACCATTTTGCTTTCGATAAAGTTGCGTTGGTATTCGCCTTTGCAAGTCACTTGAGTGCAATCAAAAAATGGGAAGTCGTAGTTGGAGTGAATAATCTGTCTTCCGGCTGAAAAACCTAGTATGGAAATGGGGAAAAGTTCTATTTCTCCCTTCACAGAATTGATGACACCAGATGTGCTTGCACCGAGTGAGGGACGTACCAATCCATAGAGAAAATCTTTTGGTTGCTCTTTTTTACCCCATAAAATCTTATTGTATCCTGATTCGGCGTAGAGTTCGGCCCCAAATGATGGAAGTGTCCTTCCTTGGATTCCATAGTTAAGATCGAATTTGTTAGGAGCTGGCCACATGGGAAGTGACAAGATCAGAAGGAAAAAATAAATCATTGAGCTATCTTAAACTAAGGTCTCTCTTGATACTGAGCATAAAGAGCGACTTTTTCTAGTGCCATTTTCATCGCCTGGTTCATCGGATAACGATTTTGAATAAGAGCAGGGTCCAATTGAGCTAGGCGATAGGACCAGGTGACAAGCATTGGAGTGTTTTCCTCCGTTGCTTGCTTTCCACGCTCCTCAGAGAGTTCAGGATACTTCTCCCGGATATACTTACAAATAGAGAGTGTAGCCTCTCTATATTTGTTGAAATGACCAGCGACTCCAAACATGCGACAAAGTGAGGGGCGATTTTGATAGTCGCCGCACTGGCCTTTAGAGTGATCTGGGGAGTGAGATTCAAAGAGTAAACAAAAGTCCTGGGCCGGATCTTCTAACTTCTCAAGCCAGTACTCCAGCTTATTTTCATCGAACATTTTAAGGGCAAAGGGGAGCATTTCTAAAACAGACGCTTCTACTTCGGGATTATGACAACACTTCCCACATCCTTCTAGGCAGTGTAAACCAGTGGCTTTTTGATAATCTGAGAAGCAATTCGACATTTCTTGATAAATATTTTGCAGATTTTCGGAAAATTCTCTTATATTCATGGTTAATGTCTCATTTTTATTTTTCGCTTACTAATCCGGAAGTTGAATTGCTCCTTAAAAAGGAGATGTCTATCGGCTATCCGAACCTCAAGCTGAGCTATTCTAGACCGGGTTTCCTTACATTTAAAGCTGAGAATTCGGTTCTCTTTAATCCATGGATGAGTCGATTATCGGGAATTTGTTTGGGAAAAAAAACGCTAGGCGAGCTTTCATCTCTTTCTAAGGCCTGGTTGTGGAAGCGTCTCGATTCATTTACCGCCCCAGATGAACTCGTCGCACTCAGTGAAAAATCCTTATTTAAAATAGGGGAGAAAGTCACGCTGATCATGATGGTAGGGGAAAATGAGTATTGGTTAGGAGAATATATTCTTAAGAGGTCTCATTTTCAAACTCCTGGAGAAGAGAGTTCAATACAAAAGAGAGAAGTCCCTTCTCGCGCCTATTATAAAATCGCTGAGGCCTATGAAGCCTTTGACCTCCCAATGGATTACGAGGAAAAAGTTTTAGAACTTGGATCTGCTCCAGGTGGTGCCTCACTGTTTCTTTTGGATCAGGAGCTTAAAGTCATTGGAGTTGATCCGGCAGAAATGGATAAATCCATTCTCGCAAAAAGAAATTTTAAGCATATCCGCAAACCCTTTGAAACCTTAAACGCTGAAAATTTTCAAGAAGATATTGATTGGATCGTGAGTGATGTGAATCTTCCGCCAACGGTGGTTGTGAAAGAAGTTGAACGCTTTTTAACCTTTCTTGAGCCACGTGGGTTGGTCTTAACCTTGAAACTAAATCAGGATCGCTATCTAAGAATGCTAAAGCCTATCGTTGAGTCTTTTAGAAAAAAAGGATTCACCCAAGTCGAGCTCAAATATCTCCCATCCCATCGTCAGGAAATAGCTCTCATTGCTCTACGCTAATTTATTCGCAATTGGCCAAGTGCTCAGTGAGTGATTTCCAAGTATAGGACTGAAGTCCCATCACCGCTTTTCCATCACGATAAAATCCCCAGGCCATGGTGGCGATAGTGGCATTGGCAGCTGCATCGGCCCAAGTACGCGCCTGGGCAGAATTCACTTCTTCGTTAAGTCCATGAACCCTGGCGACGAGATTTTGGCCGGTATTCGTGACACTAAAAGTATTGGTGGCCGCATTGGTAAAGAAGTGATCTGTCACCCCTTTCTTTTTGGACAGATTTGGGTTTGCAGTTGGTCTCACAATGATCTTCAGTTGATTGGGAATTTGAACGATTTCTTCTATTTTGACCCAATAGGATCTTAGTGTCGGATCCATTGGTAACTTAATTTGGATGAGATCACCAAGCTTTGCTGAGCGATAAACCTTATACCCATTGGCATCATGAAGAACAAAATCTTGTCCTGGCAAAGTGATGATATTTTCAAAATTGTTCACGTTTAAAAGTTTTTTTGAAGCTCGCTGAAATATTTCCTGCTTGGTGGATTCTGATTTATGAGACAAATCACAACTGGTAGATGAATTCGATTCCATCCTGGAACTTGCAGAACCAGATAACTCAAGGGCAGAGATCTCTTCAAAGGTATAAGAGTCTGTCACAAGTTCAATTTCTTCTAAGCTTGATTTGGCGAGGATCCCTTGTGAAAAGCTCAATAAGAGTGCTGCTACTGCTATGGGGTGGGTGAAAGTTAGTTTCATATGAGAGATTCCTTTTTGTAGATCATCTCTCATGTCCAGGCCGTGGGGGGCGCTTCAGGTATAATTTCCAGGGGTGTCAAAAGATTTTACGATTCTTGAAGCTATTGACCCATCTTTTTTCTGGCCTGACATTCCTCTAGAGTCTTTTTGCCAGTGATTTTCATCTCTTGAATCAAGCGATCACCTTCTTCTCTATGAGCTTTTTTGAGAGCGTCATAGCTTGCAAGACTTTCCTTGGTAAAGTTTTGTCCAAGCCTTGGGGCCTTGTCAGCGTGAGCACTTAACTTTTGCTCATAACTTTTAAAGTGAGCATCGACAAGATGTGAGCATTCGTCAGCGATCGCTCCATTTGAAAAGAGCACCGAGAGAATAGACATTTTAATAAAAAGTTTGAATGACTTCATACGCCCATTACATCTGCTGAATTGTACCGTTTCCATCAATGAAGAGACTCATGTTATTTTTGTCTTCTTTAATCACTGTTGAAACAGAGTAACTCAGAACAAGTGTGGCGCCTGCTACAGGCTCTTCGTCTGTACCAACATTGGTTAGACCAACGAGGGCCATTTTTGCATTAAAGGTGTAACCCCAAGCGACGGTGATTTTTTCTGGCACGATCTGGGCATTGGTAATGTAGGCCCCTTTGCCCTCAAATTTCCCACCATAGCTCATGTTCACGTTGTAAGTAAAGGCCACAACTTCTGAACCGTAACCATTTTTGTAGCTGACTTTAAATTTTGTAAATTTTGGGGACTTCCAGTTGGCCAATTTCATCGGAGTAATATCCTGGCCATATTTCGTTTCTAAAGGAAGAACTGAGATGGGGGCATAGCTCGTGTTGATGACTGGTTTGCCGGCCTCAACAATTTTATAGATTTCTTTTCCGAAAGCGATGATTTCACGAGCAATAGAGATCACGTCTCCAATTTCAGTACCTGGACCTTGCTTCACATAGTTTTTCATGGGCAGAGATTTTTCTGAAAATTCGTAGTCATCAGAGCTATCGACGACTTCAACTACGATGTCTGAGATTTGATAGTAGGGATCAAGGGACTCAGGGAGGAGTTCAGCATGGGCGAGGAAACTTGTGAAAACGAATGGTATTAGGATGGCCAATTTGCGCATATACACTCCCTGTAAGACAAATATGCCAATTATTTTGTCTTAGCGCGCAAGGAGCTGGCCAAATAAAATCTCTTAAAGATTCTGACATCCAAGCCTTAAGGGGTCTCAGCTGCCCCCATGAACCCCTGGGGAAAGAACTGGCCGAAGGGGTCGTGCTCTTTTTTTAGATCTGCAAAAAGATTTAACTGGTGAGGCCCATGGAATTTTTTAATGTACTTCTGCTTAATGAGACCGATTCCATGCTCAGCAAAAGGGGACCCGTGCCATTCATAAACTTGGTTATAAAGCTCTTGGAACATGTCTAAGCATTTTGAGGTCTCTTCTTTGGATGGCATGTAATTGTAATGAAGGTGAGCATCTCCAAAGTGGCCAAAGAGGCAATAGCGCACACCGATTTGAGAGGCCTTGCGGTAGAAATTTAAGAGATCGGTAAATTTGTCTGCGCTCACTTGACAGTCAGTTCCCACTTTAACCACTCCCATGCGCGAGTTCTCTTCAAAAATGGCGCGAGGAACTCCGGCCCGAACATGGTGAAATTTATTTTCAGCGATCTCAAAAACTTGATCTGCACCGACATGTTGAAGATGACATAAAACATTGCCATAGATTTCTTCGAAGCGATCTGATTTGACTTCTAAGAAGATCACATCGTTATTATTTCCCAGACGTTCATCTGGTTTCAGATAGTTCATGCAATTAGCATCTAAAAGCTCGCACGACATAATGGCGTCACGCTTATTTTGAACCGCCTTAAAAATTTCCATGTGAGCTTCATAGTTTTGCTCCCAGCGAGGAAGCAACATAAAGACGTAAGTGAGGTCGTAGTTTTCTACCGTTTCGATTTCCACTTCTGTCACAATGCCCATCTGACCTTCTGTACCGATCATAAGGTCAATCGCCTTTTCAAACCGCGGGTAGGGGGCATTTTTAAAGTTTTTATAAAAATTAAAATCCTGCTGATACGAGTCCAGATGATGAGATGAAGTTGAAAAGTTCTGATCTCGTTTGAGTTCTTTTTCTTCACCATTGTAGTTTAAGTATTTAAGTGAGACGACCTGGGTGCGCATATTGCCAAATCCAAAACAACGCTCGCCAGTACAGGAGGTCGCAATTCCTGCGGTAATCAAGGCCAATTGCTCTGTTGGGGAAGTTTTAAGGTTGCGTCCTTTTGCTCTTAAGAATTTTTTTGCCTCTTCCCAAGAAACCCCACCTTTTAAAACGAGATTTCCATTGGCCTTCAGTTCCATCGAAGGAGGAAGTTTACTCAGGTCGCAAAGAAAATAATCTCCTTTTGACCAAGGGAGTAAGCTTTCGATTTTATCATAGGGGATCACAGTAGAAGTTTTAGAAGAAAAATAAAAACTCGGTTGATGAGTTTTGAGGTGACTGATAAGGTCTTCAGAGGAATAAAATGTTTTTGAAATAAAGGCCATAAACGCTCACTTTTTAGTTGAGATTATTTTAGCCTTTTTTTTTAGGAGAGGCCATGGAAGTTGTCGCAGTCTTGGGTGCATCAAGTGATCCTAATCGTTACTCGTATAAGGCGATCGAGCTTTTGAAGCAGTATGGGCATAAACCTTTGGCCATTCATCCACGTGAGAGCGAGGTTCTAGGGCTGATAGTTTTTTCTGAAATTAAACAGCTGACCCAGCAAGGTCTTAAAGTCGATACACTCACCATGTATGTTAATCCTGCCTTATCGTCGAAATATCAGCAGGACATACTAGATTTAAACCCAACGAGAGTGATTTTTAATCCTGGTTCTGAGAACCCACTTCTTGAAGCTGCCCTGAAAGAAAAGGGAATTAAAGTAGAAGAAGCCTGTACACTGGTGCTGCTCAGAACCGGTCAGTTTTAATTTTCTAAGCAGCGTAGGGGAGAGTTTTTGGCAATGTAGTTTTCAAAAAGAGGCCAAAAATGCGAATTAGGAATTTCCTCTGAGTGTCTTAGCAATAGATCCCTTATAAGTGGAGAAAATTTTCCAATGGCAAAGGGAATCTCTGTTGGCATTCCTACAGTGTAAAACTTCAGATTATCGATTTTTTGACCATTCACAAGGGCATGTTCGGCCTTATGGAGCTTGTTAATAAATTTTGAAAGAGTTCCTTTTGATTGGTTAAGAACAGAAGCCCCATCAATAGTCGCATCTAGAGGATGATTTCCAGATCCCAAATATTTTAAAACTTGATTGAGGACCAGTCCCGAAATTTTGGCCTTGGAAATATTCCATCCTGCATCCCCCCACTTTCGAAAATGGGGAAAATTATCAATCAGATCACCAAAGTGAATGTCTCCGGCAGGTATTTCTTCGCCTTGAAAAATGTCCAACTGAAGACCGAGGTCCGCTCCAGCAGTCTCACGAGTGAGGCGAGCAATGTGGTGGGACCAGCAAGATTGAGGCTCCCTTACATTTCCTTCATAAAGTCCGGTTAATTTGATTTCAGAAAAACCAATCACTTCATCCCAGCGTCGATTAAAATAATGCTCACGATTCACCTGAGCATCATCCACAAATTGCTTTACTGTTTTATCCTGAGAAATGTCTCCAGCAACGTCGTATAGGCGGTAATCGATGAGCTTATACTCGCCCTGTCCAAGCACATCAACAATTAGTGATCCTACAGCAAGACCATGGGCACCTGTTTGAAGAACAGGGATAATTTCACCCTTTTTATTTTGGGTCATTTTCGGAACATCAAGTCTTGTGTGCGAGTGTCCGCCGACCACAATATCAATATCACTTGATTGGGACACAAGGTTCATGTCTTCATCTAGCCCAATGTGGGTGAGAGCAACGAGGAGATCCACTTTTTCTTTTTTGCTTTTTTTCTCAATCGCGAGTCCATGCTTAATCGAATTTCCTATAAAGCCATTCGGGAGCAGGGAGTACTGAAAATGAATTTCCGGAGTTGTTAGTCCAAAAACACGAATTTTCATGCCATCGAGGTTGAAGTCAACTGAATCCAGAACCTTCTTTTGAAGGCCCATAAAAATCTTGCCTTCCATGTTTGCTGAAAGGATTTTAGATCTCATATTGGCCTGAGCAATTTGATGGCTAAGCTCTTTTCCACCAAGAATGAAATCATGGTTGCCGATGACTGTGGCATCGACTCCAAGCAAATCAA
Source organism: Bacteriovoracaceae bacterium (assembly GCA_947448495.1). Classification (GTDB taxonomy): domain Bacteria; phylum Bdellovibrionota; class Bacteriovoracia; order Bacteriovoracales; family Bacteriovoracaceae; genus Peredibacter. The sequence goes on from CANFNX010000009.1 coordinate 15,095, forward strand.
GTGCACGAAGCGAGTCCACACCATTATTGGAAAAATAATAACTAGAACCTTCACCAAAATCACCCGCATCAAAAACGAAAGATTTGATTCCTTTGGCGGCAGCATCCGATCGAATTTGATCGATGACAGTTTTTATTTTGGCGTACCCACCTTTTCCGGATCGAGATCCCTGAAAGAAAGAATGAAGATCATTGGTATGAATAATTTGCATTAACTTGGCAAAAGAGGGAAAGCTCATCCCTATTGAGAGAACAATTGCAGCAAGTTTGACGTACTTCATGGCGGCTCTTTGTGGAAAAAGGATCAGAATTGACCCTCTCTTAATTAGAAAACATCTTTGGATTCTTGGGTATGATGTAAATTTTTCCCCTGTTCGAAGATTCGAAAGAACACCACCGCTCAACTATTGACTCTGGCCACTTGCATTGGGTACATTGCGCTTTATGAAATCTGAATTATTACTACCAGTTGGCAATATGGATATGTGTCTGGCCGCCATTCACCACGGGGCCGACGCTGTGTATTTCGGCGTGCCTTATTTTAATGCTCGTGGCAGAACGACAGATTTTAATTTTGATGAGCTCAAAGAAATGATCGATTTGTGTCATCTTTACGGAGTCCGCACAAATTTGGCCTTCAATGTCGTCATCTTTGAAAACGAATTTCCAAAGGTCATTGAAATACTTGAGAAAATTTTGCCTATGGGGCCTGATGCCTTTATTGTTCAGGATCTGGGTCTCGCCCAGCTTATCCGGTCTATGGCACCAGAGCAAAGGATTCATGGATCTACCCAGATGACAGTCACGAATCCAGACGCGATTACATTATTAGAAGATCTTAAAATTGATCGTTTTGTTTTAGGTCGTGAAAATTCAATGGATGAAATTCGTGAAATTCGCTCACAAACGGATAAGGAACTTGAAGTCTTTGTCCACGGTGCTCTCTGTGTGGCTTACTCCGGACAGTGCTTTACCAGTGAGTCCTTAGGGGGCAGAAGTGCCAACCGCGGTCAGTGCGCTCAGAGTTGTCGACTTGAATACGAACTCTATGTGGACGATAAGAAAAAAGATATGGGAGAGAAGAAATATCTCGTTTCCCCTAAAGATCTCATGGGGCTAGAAGAAGTCCCAAAACTAAAAGAAATGGGCATCAATTCATTTAAAATTGAAGGCCGTCTTAAGACCCCCGAATATGTTGCAACGGCGGCCAGAAACTACCGAGAGGTCTTAGAAGGCCAAGATCTCAATTTGCCTAACAGGGTCAAAGAATTATCTTCTACCTATTCCAGAGGTTTTTTTTCAGGCTGGCTTAACGGTGTTGACCATCAAAGATTAGTCGATGGTACTTATAGCGCCCATCGTGGACTAGAAATTGGTACGGTCAAAGAAGTTCGCAAAAAATCAATTCTTATCAACTCTTCTGTTGAACTCAAGGCCGGGATGGGACTTCTTTTTGTGCAAAAAGAGGAAGTGGGATCCAAAATATTTGCCGTCCAAAAGGAAGGATATCTCTTTGAGGTTGAGCTTCTAGGAAAGTCACTTCCGCTAGTAAAAGGGATGAAAATTTTCTTAAACTCGGATGAAGCGCTAAATAAAGAACTGCAAAAAGGCTGGCAATCGCGAGAGTATCAAAAGCGAATTCCACTAAAGATGATAGTTCAAGGACTTTATAATGAACCTATCTTGGTAAAGGCCATAGATCCTGAAGGTCGGGAAGTTTATGCCCAGACGGTTTCGTTTATGGCCCCAGCTAAAAATCGCTCACTCAACTCTGAGGAGCTAAAGGAAGAATTAAGTGCACTTGGGGCGAGTGTTTATGAACTCTCAGATTTTGAATGCTTCATTCAAGAGGGATGCTTCATGAATCATCGAGAGCTAAAGGAGCTTCGCCGTGAGATTATTGAAAAGATGAATCTCGCAAGGATTACTCCTAATAAAAGAGACATTAAAAAAATGATCTGGCCGATGGCCGCTCAAACAATCCCTGGATCCACGAAATTAAATATCCTCCTAAGAAATAAAGAACAAGTGGACGGATTTGTCTCATCATTTACTCAACAAGATTATGCAAAGTATCTTTCGTCGATTCATTTGGTCATACTGGATTTTGAATTTGGAAAGGACTACGCAAGCTCAATTGAACTATTAAAAAACAACGGATTAGTGACGGCCATTGCCACGACAAGAATCCTCAAGCCGAAAGAATATTATAACCTAAAAATGATTTTACGTTGTCGACCAGATAAAATTCTGGTGAGAAATCTTGGGGCCATAGAGTATCTTAAAAAAGAATGCTCCATCCCGTTGATTGGAGATTTTTCACTCAACATAACCAATTCCCTGAGTGCAGATTATCTTCTAGGGAAAGGGTTAGAATCGGTAAATTTGTCCTACGACTTGAATCAGCAGCAGCTCATGGACGTCATCAAGTCCTCAGGCCCATCACGATTAGAAGTGACACTCCATCAATATATGCCTGAATTTCACATGGAGCATTGTGTGTTTGCCGCTTTTCTTTCCCAGGGGCACTCATTCAAGGATTGCGGCAAACCTTGTGAAAAGCATGAAGTGAAATTGAAAGACCCTTATGGTAACTGGCACTTTTTGAAAGCTGATCAAGAATGCCGAAATACTTTTTTTAAGGCGACGCCTCAATCTGCATCTTTTCTTTTGAATGAATTAAAAAAACTCGGCATTGGGCAATTAAGATTAGAAGCTCTTAATGAATCCTCTCATGATCTTAATCATAAGATTTTGATTTATCTGAAACTCCTCAATGGAGAATTAACTGATGAATCTGCTGTTCATGAATTAAATCTGAGGGAAACTTATGGGCTCGGACAAGGGCAACTTCAGAATACAGACACTTATAAAGATCGCAAGAAGCCCCACCATCTGTAAAAATTTCAAAATAATCATAATTCTCAATCTTAAAATGGCGAACCGACTATGATCGGTGCGCTTTTAAAGGATAGGTATGTATGGAAAATACGAAGTCTTTTTTGATCCTTTTATTGATCTTATTAAACTCTGCTTTAGCAGATGTCACAAAAGATACAACTCATTTTAAAGTAATCGGAGTGGTTGATAGTTTTCAGTGGGCGCCTGATCGATATGAGAATGATTTTCGCTATGATATTTTTTATTATATTCCAGAGGCCCTAAGGACAAGGGCCCAAGTCAGTGGACTCATTTTTAATCATGGTGGTGGCAGCTCCACGATGGATAGAGAGGGTTCTATTAAGACTGTGGGGAAATACATGCCCGACCTCAAACGCATGGCCGATGAGTTAGGGATTGTGGTGGTTCTTCCCTCTGCCAACGGACTTAACTGGGGTGGGCATACGCGTGGTCTCCTGCGAGATCTGGCACGCATGATGAGACAAGAACTAGATATTGATCCTAATCGCTTAGGTCTTTCCGGGCACTCAATGGGTGGTATGGGGATCACTCGTAACTACTTATGGGGAGCCGATGAATTTGCTTTCTACCTGCCCATGGCCGCAGGAATGGATGAAGTCCAGCAAACAGAACAACAGTTAAATAAAGTCTTTAATGTTCCCTATGTTCATCTTCAAGGTCTTCACGATCATTTTGATATTTTTATTACCCGATGTTTAGAACAGGTTAAACGGACTAGAGAATTGGAAGTTAAGTACAATGTCCCTTCGAAATTACAAATGTACTTTTATGACGGTCCTCATAATTATGATTTTGATCTTTTTAAGACCACGCTGTCCAAACTCTTAGCGAATTCACCAAGAAATCTTTATCAAGCTGAGCTCTGGGGAAGTCTACATACTGTGAAGTCAAAGAATGTGGAAAATAGTATCACCTATGATTATGATTCGGAGGCGAGATATTTCTGGCTTGAATTAACAAGAACTGATCTCTCTAGTTCTGAGAGAGTGGATTTTCATGCTAAGATTGATGGACAAACGGTTTTTATCGAAATGCCTGTATTACCTCAGAAAAGTAAGAGCCTAAAACTTTATCTTCATTCTTCAATGATAGACTTAAGCAAACCGATTGATGTTAATTTGAACGGTTCAATCGTTGTCAGTAGAGTTCCCAAAAATGGTATCGCTCAGAATATGGATCCTCTTGATCCAGGTTTCATTTTTGAAGATAGTATTGAGTTTGATCTTTAGAATTGAATCTCTTCTTTAGAGATTTCTCTCCACTGTCCTGGTAACAGACTACCTAATTCTAAGTTTGCCATCTTCTTTCTTATGAGACGAAGGGTGGGGTGGCCAATGGCCGCTGTCATTTTCCTTACCTGACGATTTTTACCTTCAGTAATAGTGATTTCAATCCAGTAATCCTGAACGGTTTTTCTGAATCTCACGGGTGGATCTCGCGGGGGGATTTGTGGTTGAGGGTCTATAAGGCCTACCTGACATGGGCGAGTGATATAATCTTCAATCTTGATGCCTTTACGTAATTTATTGAAACTTTCCTCAGAAGGGAGTCGTTCTACGAGTACCCAATAGGTTTTGGGTTTTTCATTTTTGGGATTAAGTAATTTTTCAATCAACTCGCCATCATTCGTGAGAAGGAGCAGACCTTCTGAATCCTTATCGAGTCTACCGGCGGCATATATATCTGGAGGAAGATTGAATTCTTTAAGTGAGCGTGCCCCATCCTCAGGTGTGAATTGAGATAAGACATTGTAAGGTTTGTGAAAAAGTATGTAGCGATTCATCATTCTATCGTATCTCAATTGTTAGTTTCTGTAATAATCTCTCGCTCATGGCCAACAAATTCTCACTTATGGAGCCGGGTGCTGGACCTCTCCCGAAAAACTAAGTAAAACGATCAGGAGAGGTGACCATGGAAAAATTCATTCTCGTTATTGGTCTTGGTCTTTTTTCTTTTACAGCAACTCTTTTTGCAGCAGCTGCTTTCAATTAGTTTCAACGGGTCATTTATTATCGCGCCTTGACTCAAATGAGTGGACCCCTTTTAATTAAGGTATGTCTGAATATGAACTTGTCTATAGTGATGATCCCAATTTTAAAAAACGTTGTCCAAAATGTGGTAAATATCCGTGTGCATGCCCAAAAAAGTCTGATCTCAGGCCGAATGAGCATACGCTTAAAATTCGTTTAGAAAAAAATGGACGGGGTGGAAAGACTGTTACAGTTGTTTTTGAACTTCCTTCAAATGAAGCCTATTTTAAAGAGCTAGAAAAAAAACTTAAGGGGCTTTGTGGAACTGGTGGGTCTTACAAGAATAATATGATTGAAATTCAGGGCGACCATCGAGAGAAAATAAAAGGTCATCTTGAGAATTTAGGCTTTAAAGTAAAACTAGCGGGTGGATAATGAAATTTATTTCTGTTTTTATGTTGGCATTTTTTTTAGTAAACAATCTTTGGGCCTTCCCAGAGTCAGGGGATTTTGTTCATTTTGAAGCGATTTATGAGGGAAAGAAAGTCGTCCTTGAAAAAAAGATTCTCGAGCATAATAAAGAGACAGATATTTTTAAAGTTCGTTCTTTGATGCTTTATGATGATCAGATTGTTCAGGATCAGATATTTGATCAGCCACGAAATTTCTTATATTCGACTGAAAAAGTGAATCATGTTTTGTCTACCTGTGAAGCAAGGGAAGGGGCCTTAGGTGAAATCACTCTCGGATCAAAGAACTTCAAAGTTTGTGAGTTTTATGATGAAGATTCTCAGTTGACGTCGATGATTGGTATGGTGCCATTTGGTGTTGTTCGTTTTCAACAATACCTTCAGGGTGAAGAATTTCTGGATTACAATCTTACCAAATTCACCCTTGGTGAGGAGGCTAGTACCCGTTAGATTTAACCAATTCATCCATCACTTTAATGCCTGCGAGGATTTTTTGTAAAAAAGAGGCTTCATTCTTAACGTAAATAAAGTTGGGGTGTCTGGACCACAGCTCTTTGAGTTTCAGGTCAATTTCAATGGCTTTTTTCTGATCCTCGTTTCGTACTGGATTTCCGATGTCGATAGCAAAACCTCCGGCCGCAGCAGTTTCAAAAAAAATCACCGCATCGTAGCGAGCGAGCTGTTCATCGAGGTTGGTTCCCATCGTTTGATAAAAATCATCATGGCCACCTGGCCAGTAACCACCACCATCGACTGTTCCTCGATCGCATAAGAGGGTATGGTTCGGAAAAATATTGGCGTAGGTATCTTCAAGATTCACTTGCACATGATAGATGGATTTTTGAATCGCCTGAGTCACAAACGGTGTATCAACTCTAGGAAATCCGCCTTTAAATAGAATGGTTGCGGCCTCAGGTACGAGAGAGATGATGTCCTTATACTCTAGTTTAAAGAGTTGAGCAGCCGTTGATTTCCCACCACCTGGGCCGCCAGTAAGGGCAATTTTCTTAATTTTTTTGAGACTAGTCTTTTCTTTTGTCATATATAACAGAGTATAGAGAATGTTATGAAGGGTGAAAACGACCAAAAATTAAATTTGTGCTTAACCTGCCGCCGCAGGCTTTTGACCTGCGTGTGTAGTTATTTACAACCGTTTGAGACCAATTCTCGATTTATCATCTTAATGCACCCCATGGAATTTAAAAAAGAGAAGGTGGGAACTGGTCGCTTCACTCATTTAATCCTTAAAAACTCTGAAATTATTGTCGACATAGGCTTTGATCAGAACAAAAGATTCCTTGAGGTTTTGGCCGACCAAACCTACCAGACAGTTATTCTTTACCCCGGTGAGGAGACAATTGATTTGTCTCACGCGGGCTCTCTCCAAAAATTATCCTCTAAACCTTTGCAATTTATCGTTATAGATGGAACCTGGCCGTGTGCTAAAAAGATGATGAAGCTGACGACTTCTTTACATACTCTTCCCCGAGTCAGTTTTGATACACAAAGAATTTCAGAATTTACGGTCAAGCATCAACCCATGCCAGGCTGCTTGTCTACGGTGGAATCCATTCACCAAGTGATTATAGACTTAAATAAGTTGGGTAAAGAGAGTAGTTGTGGCCTAGAGGATAACCTTATGGTCGTTTTCCGAAAAACTGTTCAACAACAAATAGATCTGGCCAATGATCCTGAGAGACAAGGCTACCGAAAGAAGCCCTATCGCCCATCGAGTCAGCGTAAAATTTCTAAGAAATGGCAGTCAAGATTGCTCTTCTTCAAAAATTCTGATGAATAATCTCTTGTCTCGGTTTATCACCCCAATGGTATCCTGTCTTCATACTCTTAAAAAGAGCAAGTAGTCTCCACCAAGAAGTTAACTGTTTATAGCCAAAATGAAAAAGCAGGGTATGGAGACATGTCGAGCGATAGCTCCAGTTTTTGTTTCGAGTCACATGCCTATTATCGAGGTAAATACCGAAGGTCGTGAGGCATAGATTAAAAACCAGACCCGCCATTAAAAATCCGATGACATGATAAAGGTTGATCCATCCTTGGATTAAAGCGAAGGGGATTACCACAAATGAAGTGATCTCTAACAGAGGAGAGAGAACTTCGGCCATCCATGAGTAAGGAATCGCAATCATACCAAGTAGGCCATGAGTTGGATTAAAAATCATATCGAGATTTTTTGAAAGCGTCTCTACCAGTCCCATCTGCCAACGGATCCGCTGTACCATTAAGTGCTTCTTCGTCTTAGGTACTTGGGTGTAGCAAGTAATGACTGGGAGGACTCTGAAACGATTTTGATTTCCGCTATAAAGCTTTCTCATTCTCACAATGATATCTAAATCTTCAGTGATGGAGTCATGTCTAAAACCACCAACTTTTTTCCAAGCGTCTTTCTTCATCATGCAAAACGCACCAGATATAAGTGAGGTCGATCCAATAAGGCTCCATCCAAGTCTCACACACAAAAAAGTTCTCAAATACTCTAGACTTTGAAAATTTGTCAGCCAATGATCTTTGCTGCTTAAGAGAGGAGCGTTATTTTTAAGAATTTGAGAATTAAGAACATGAATAATTCCTCCGGCCGCAACCAGTTGATCATCTTGTGCAAAGGCACTTAGGCAAGCTTCTACACCTCTAGCGGTTGGGATTGTGTCTGCATCCATCGTGCATACTAAATTATATTGTGCGTGCTTAATACCGATGTTGAGTGAAAAAGCCTTTCCGTTGTGGGGAGCCTCAATCACGGTGAGCTCTGGGTAAGTTATCGACTTAAAAATATTTGATTCCGATTGGGCCCTGCGAAGTTGGAACATGTTCTGAAGCATCTTAAAAGTTTTGTCGTGGGAGCCATCATTCACCACAATAATTTCTTTATTTACCTGAGGCAGAGAAAGGTAGGTTTGAAGAGTTTCTACAATCAACGACTCTTCATTAAAGGCAGGAATAATGAAAGAGACTGATGGATTTTCTTTCGCAATTGAAGAGAGGGATTCTTTTTTATATTTGTTCACTTTGAGCCAAGATAGCACCATGAGTACTCCATAAAGGAGATTGATCCCAAGGAAATAGAAAGCCGCAAATTTTAAAAAGAGGATTGAGTATTCTTGAATCATAGAAACGTCCATGTCAAATTTAATGTACTTGTGAGAAATTGATTATTGAGTTTGCCTAGATCAGTGTAGTCAAAGATCCCCTCGGCTTTAAGATCGTTCCAAAAATAGTAACTTGCACTTAGACCAGCCGTTTTCGTCTCAATAAGTTGAGAACTCGCTCCTACAATGGCCTGAGAAGCTTCTATGCTTTTAAAAGCAAACACTGAAAATGCGTATTGTTGTTCGATGGAATAAATCGCTTTTAATCCTAGGCTATTCACACCCTTAAGATCTCTAGGGTTTTTAAAATGCGCCTGACCTACTAAGACCTGGGGAATCAAAATCAAGTTTTTAATTTTTTCGATTTCCATGCCAAAACGTAAGGTCTCTACATGAGTGACTGAAAAATTTGAATTTTGATAAGTCACAAATGGGGAGTATCCATCGGCCAGAGAGTGATAGACACTTAGATTATACTGATCTTGAGGGAGGATTTCGGCACCCTCCTGAGCTTTTAAGTATCTGGCTTCGATAGCAAATGAATCATTCGGGCGATAAACAGCGACAGCACCTAGGCGCTTTTCATAAAAGCCGAATCTCTCAAGATAATTGGCCAAAAGTCCCGCCTCCCATTGAGAGGAGAGAGTAGCCTTGGAAATTAAATTAGATTGGCGACCGACTGAATTAAATCTGTTGATGTGTATGTACTGATTACTTAGCTGAATTTCATGAGCACAGACTGTACTTGATAAAAATACTAACAGGATAAAGATCAACCCTCTCATTTCCATCCTTGGCCAGTAGTTGTTAATCTATCAACCTATGTTAGAATTGATCAAACCACTTAGGCAAAGTATTTTCCAATAAGGCCATGAAAGATATCAGGTTTGAAACAGGTTTTCTGATTTATAAAAAAATTTTTAAGCAGCTTGTTGCTTATCAGTCAAAAGTTGTGCTTTGGCAGATCTCGCCTGAGTCTGGCAGCAGACAAATTACTGAGACTCACGTTAACTCCTTTAATTTTGAAACAAAACACCTGTATTTTGAGCATAATGCTCGGAAGTTCTTAAAGGCGACTCTTCCGGTTTATGGTTATGTTGAAGAGGGGGCCTTAATCTTTAAAACGACGATTGAACCAAGCTCCGATAATAACTTAACGTTGCGAGTTCCTGACCAGATCAGTCTTATCCAGGAAGAAGAAATGATGATCCTAGATACGATTGCTTCCAAGGTCATTTCTAATATCTGGAGATCAAAACGTTTAGATACGACAGCGGATGATTTAGGTTCTGATTTTATGAGAGTGAAATCGATGTCACAGCGATCTTCTCGAGACCAAGAGTTGCTCAACCAGGAAATGGGTTTAACTTTAGATCAGGAAGATAAACTCTACGCCGATCAACGAGAAAGTCCTAGGGCCAGACCTAAAGATGATAAATGGGTCAAAGTCATGAGGTCGCAGGGTGAGATGCCCCTTGTTTATAGGCTATTCGATCTTTCAAGGGGTGGACTTGGATTCATCTCGGCAGTTGAAAATGAGTTTACCAAAGGCTCTTTAATCTATGTTGTAGGATTTAATGACTATGACTTAGATGATCCTTTGATTGGATCCATTATGTCCATCCGGTCCATGGATGGAAATTTAGGAGAGTTCAAAGTCGGTATCAAGTTTACTGAGGGTCAGGATTAAAATTCATAATGGTAGTAGAAACTATTTTCCAGATCTGTGTCGGAGCGCTTGATAATTCTTCGTTGCTTTTTTAGTTTTCGCTCAACCAACTTCAAATCTTTTTTTAATTTTTTTGGGTCCACATTTTCTGAGTCTTTACCACTATCACACTCAAGTGTTTGGCGATGGAAGAAAATAAGTTCATTCAGAGCAAGATCTTTCGCCTTAATCGTCTTCACTCGTTCAAAGTCCATATGAGTGCCGATGGATTTTAAATGATCAGGAAAAATTTGAAAAATTTCTTTAATCCCTTTACAGGCATTGACCACATCATTTTTTTCAAGGTCTTCTTGAGCAACATCGATTTTCTCAATGATGAGCTCAACTCGATCAATCATCTCTTTTTTGATCCGAATTTCCTTCATTGATTGCGCAAAAGAGATTTGAGACATCAATAGAGCTACAACTACTAGACCTCGTTTCATAATCACTCCCAGTTTAGTCGACACCTGATTAAACTTTAGACATCTTAAGTCACTAAAGTCTCATCAAAATATCAATTCTTGTGAATGTTTATTCAAAGCCCATGCCAACTCGTTCCTGGATTAGGCCGAGTTGAATTCGAAGATCTATAAGTTGTTGGTCCCAATAGTTGGCACTAGGGAAGTGAGGGAACATTCTTTGAAATGAATGATCCTCCCAGCGTTTAGCGATCCAGGCATTAAAATGTATCATCCGCATGGTTCTGAATACCTCGGTGAAATTCATCTTGAGGTGATCTTTTCTCGTCATTTCTTTGTAGGCATCAAGGAAGCGCTCTCTGTCCTTTAAGCTATCAGGGTCCTGCCCGGGAAAAAGTAGCCAAAGGTCTTGCTCCACTGGCCCAGTGAGACAATCATCAAAATCCACGGCCTTGGGACCTGCACTGGTCCACACAATATTTCCGCGATGGAAGTCTCCATGGATACGCTGAACTTGGAGTTGAGAAAAAAGAGGACCGATGAGACCTTCGGCTTGCTCAAGTAATTTAAGATAGTGCGTGAAGCTGATGTGGTCTACAGGATTTAGTTTTTCAAGTTCAAGTTTTGAGGCGGTGACAAAGGTTTGAGGGGTAAACGAAAAGCGATGAGAAAATGTCCCCATGGATCCTATATTATGAATGCGTCCAATGAGCCTGCCGGCCTGATCTATTTCATCTTTGATCAATTCATCTTTTAAACGTCCCTGAACTTTTGGGAAAAGAGCAAACCATAAATTTGTTTCCGGATGAAGATGAAGAGTGCTGCCGTTAAAGGACAGTGGGGCGACAACGGGAACTTCGAATTCGGTGAGATTCTCTAAGAATCGATGTTCTTCGAGGATTTGTTTATCATTCCATCTTCCAGGGCGATAGAATTTAACAATCACATTCGTAGGTGAAAATCCCTTACCAAAATCCTGAGCGGATGCAAGTTCTACATCGTAGACCCGGTTTTCAAGACTATTAAGGGCCATCGTTCTTCCGGTCAGGCGTTTACCTAGACCTTCGACGGCCTCCATCACATGTTCTGGTGAGAGTAAGTGAAAGTGTTTAGTCTCTTGTCCCCATAGTCCCTGAAGATTGTCCATAATTGAATTCCTTAGCATGAATTGCCAAATAGAATTGGCACTAAAGTGATAAATAAAGTCAGTTTTTTCAAAAACTTATTATCTTTTCGCTCATTTTAGCATTTCCATTTCCAGATTGATGTAAAATTAAGCTTATGAAAAAACTATTATCATTACTTTTGAGTTTTACACTCCTCATTTCCCCACTGTCTTCTGTCTATGCCACTGATCCGGTAGATGAAGATAAGTTTCTTAAAGAGGGCACTCAAGGTTCCGGCAAAGACTTTTATTATCTTCAAGCGGAATCACTTGGTGCAGCGGCAAGTGGTTTAAACATGTTTGTCTGTTTTTCCACTGGAGGATGGTCGCACACTATTTTTGCAGTTGGTGGGGCTTCCTATATTTGGGGGGAGGTGGCCACAGCGAAACAGGCAAAAGAGTACCGTGATTACCGTGAAAATAGACTGAAGCAATTGGAGCAGAACACGAATAATGCTGGCGGGTCAATCACCCAGGCCACTGCCGATATTCAAATGGTCGCCCTGAATGAAAAATTAACTGAAGAGAATATGACTCTAGAATTATTAAAGAAAAGAAAAGATTACGCTGACTTTGCCGCTATTATGTATGACTTGGCCGCCGCATCTGCAGCAGTCGAAGTTGGAATTCACTACGCCCCTTTCATGTGGTGGTTTGGTTACACTTACTGTCCAACGCTTCCTTTTGTCGTTCCGCCAATTATAGCGACGCTCATTGCAGCTTTTGGGACCTATGAAAACTTTAAGAATGCTCAAGAGGCCACTGGTGAAACAAAACTGGGTATCAACTCAGTGGCTTTTGCAGCTAAGTTGCAATCCATGAGTGTTGCAACAGCTATCGTGTTCACGGGTGGTGTCATTCTTCCTGAAACAAGAACTGCATTGTTTATTGCTCAAGCAATTTTGGCCGAGAAAGTGAAAGATCAACTCCAAGATAGAATTGATAAAGCAAATGAGAACATTACAAAAATTAAAGCAATGTTAAGTCACTTTCAAAATAATACTCAACCCTCTGGTGGGATCACTCCTGGACTCGCTGGTAGTGGAAATTATTCTGGAAACGGAGCTCAGGGGGGAGTTTCTGCAGGCGGAAATTATCAAGTACTCCCTAATGTTGGCACTCCTCATGGCACCAATGTCGGTTGCTTTAGTAATTCTAGTAATGGAGTCAACTTATCTCAGGCGGGTTGTAGCAACCCGATTAAATTTGAAGCTAAACTTCCAGATTTTAAAAATCCTGAGCTTGCAAATTTCACACAGCAAGCACTGTCCTACGGAAATAGCCTAGCTTCAGGTGACACCAAATCAGCATCTCTTCAAGCCCAAGCCTTTTCGGCCAATGCGGCAAGAATCAGAGCAATCAGAGATGAAGCCTTAAGCAAAGCCTCAGTTGAAGCCAAAAAGAATGGTTATGATCTTAATGCTATGATTAAAGATAAAGAAAATGAAATTAACAAGGCCATGTCTGACAGCAGTCTCAAAGCAGGTCTTGGTGGAGGAGCCAACCTCGCTAGTATTGGAACTTCTTCATCAGGTGCATCTTCAAATGGATCGTCAAATGTTGCTAATCCTTCATGGGCTGCGAACTTAAATGGTGCAGACAAAGGTTTGGGTAATAAGGGAATAAAAATGCCTGTGATCGGAACTGGCACCAGTGGGGTGTCTTCTGTTGGAGATGGTTCTGGTATGAGTGATGAGGAAAAAGATGTTATCGCGGCCAATGTCGATCGCAACAAGAGTGATTTTAAGGCCAATGAGGGTGACAGCTTATTCAAGGTCGTTTCTAAAACATACATCAGAAACCTTGATCGTATCCTGACACGTAAGAAGAAGAACCTAGATGAAGAAACGATCAAGGACGCTCAATAGGTCTATCGTCTTCCTCTGCGAATTCTGCGGTAGCGTCGTTTGCCATGACGGCGCTTTCTGACTTCATTAAGATTATTTTGTAAATCTTTGATAAAAACCGCTAATTCTCGATGGAAAAACATTTCCCCGTTCTCACCGATATTCTGCACGTCCATGAACCAATGATTATCTTGAGCTATATTCTCTATGAGTGTGAAGTTCATTTTGGCAGTGGTGTGAACGACTCTCCATGGATTTTTCACTCCATTATCTTCAAACACTCTTGAGTGCATGGGACTGGATGTGATTTCAAAACTCGGTAGTCCTAAAAGACTTCTTGGAAACTGCATGATTTCACTCATGTGACGGTCGCCACTTATGAAAATCATGGGAGTTCCCGTTAATCTAAGATCTTTTATGAATTGATCAAAGTTTTTGGAATGTTGTCCCTCGAAGGAATCATATTCATGATAGCCTCCGAAAAATTGATCCCCTTTTATGAGTAGACTAGGTTGGGCCTCTTCTTTAAGTGATTTCATTAGCCATTGGTACTGATCTTTTCCAAGGTGCTCACCATCGCCTTTTTCGTCTCTAAACGTGCGAGCATCTAGAAAATAGAGATTGAAGTCACCCAGTTCTAGTTGACCACCGACTCCCAATCCCTTGATGAAGGAATCATCACTTAGGGACTGTGCCCAAAAGGTTTCAAAAATATCCTTCGCTTCATTTTTGTATTCATAATGCTTTCCTGAGTCTCTCGGCCCATAATCGTTATCATCCCAGATGGCGTGAGTAGGAATTAGCTTTTCTTGAAAATAGAAGGGAATGGTAAGTCTGATGTCTGTGTACCTACGCCAAAGCGTCTCAGGATTTGAACTTAAAGAACCACCATTGGCCTCGCGGTTGGCGTAGACGTTGTCTCCAATCATGAGAACATATTCCGGATTTTTTAAAGCAAGCTGATCCCAGATTTTGAAATGTTTCTCGTATCCGTCATTAATACAGGAAAGAACGGCCAACTTTAGTTTGGAATCATCCAATTGCCCTTTTCCTATGAGCCTCTGGTCAATAAGCTTTTGATTTTCAAACGCATAAAGATTGAAATCTTTTTTCTGATCTCTAGAAAAGATGATCTTATGAATAACCCACGGAGAGTGAGGGCGACTGACGATTTTAGTCTCATCCGGCTTAATAATTTCCCCATCGGCACTTCGGAGTTCAAACTCTAGTTTCTTATCTGCTAGGGCCAAAATACTAAACTCGACTTCTTTTGAAGAGGTGAGTCCTTGAAGGATAGAGAGTTTGTCAGTACGTTTTTTAGGTGCTGTCGAACATGCAGAGATTATTAAAATCAAAAAGAAGGTAAGGAATTTCATAGTGGATAACCAAGTTGTAGTAGATGATTATTAAGTTGTATCAATGGCAGACCCACGATCGAGGTGTGGTCATCCATTTCAATTTTATGGAAAAGTTTTAGACCGAATGATTCAAGTTTATAGCTACCAGCGCAGTCGAGTGGTAAATCTTTTTTGACATAAGCACTTATTTGCTCACGGTTAAGTTGTCTCATATGAAGCTTTGTTTCGTTGAAAAATTGGATCTTTCCCTCTGGATAAAGCAGAGTTACCGAAGTGACTAGTTGATGAGACTTGTCCTGCATTCGTTCAAGCTGCTCGATTGCATTTTCGATGGTCATTGGTTTGCTAAGAATGTTCCCATCCAGCATACAGACTTGGTCTGATCCGATGACACAGCTGTTGGAGTGCTGTCTAAAAACGGCCATAGCCTTTTCAAGAGAAAGTTTTAAGGAAAGTTCTTTAGCAGAAAGCGATAGATCTTTAAATTGATCTTCGTCCACGCCAGGCGAAACACAGTCAAAGGTGAATCCTAGTTGGGCAAGCAATGCGCTTCTGTACTTTGACGTCGAGGCCAAAACAAGAGGGTAAGGATAATTTAGTGGTTGATTTTTTCCCATATTTTTAAACAGACAAATCGATCAAGTTTGAGGTCCTTCCATGGATAATCAAGGATGATGTCCCTGGTGGGCGATCGATTTATGCCTGCCTCTTGATTCGTTTTGGTAAGGGTTAATGTGTAGTACTTTCTATAATATTGAAAAACCGCTGAGTATTTATCCTCATCATCTTGGGCCTCAAGCAAAGCCTTTTCAAGTTTTCTTGCCTGCGCCGAAATCATCTCATTTAGTTTTTTGCATTCCTTGTGGTCTTGATTGAGATGCCAATCAGTCGTAGTCGTCATAGCTTTGAGACCTCATCTATGATGTGCGCAGCTCCGCCATATACGGCACCTTTGTCAGAAGCAAGTGCTGCTGTTTTGATGTCAATTTTTCCCTTGAGCGAGAAGTGAATGGACTCGTCAAGTTTTTGCTTCACCACTTGGTTAAAAGAATCACCAAGCTTTGAGACTCCGCCTCCGATAATAAAAGCTTGAGGTCCAAATAAGACTCCCATCGACACGAGGCCAGAAGCTAGTTCTTGAGCTATTTGATGAATAATCGATGTCGCTTTAAGATCTCCCTCTGCAAAAAGGGCTCCTAACTTTTCTATCGTCCACTCTTCTTTAGTTAATTGTAGAATAGTTTCTTTAATTCCTTTCGCTGATAGATAGCTTTCAAGATGATTCATTCCGCCGCACGAACAAAGTCTTTTTTGGTCGTGAGGGATAATGATATGACCACCTTCGGCTCCTAAAGCATCATGGCCACGATAGAGCTTTCCATCCAAAATTAAACCTGTTCCGACGCCTGTTCCGAGAGTCACAAGTACAAAGTCTTGAAAACTTTTGCCAGCTCCCCATTTATTTTCTCCGACGGCAGCTAAGTTTGCATCATTTTCAATGACCGCGGGTACTTTAAATGATTTTTTAAAAAAATCTCTTAAGGGGACATTCTTCCAACCGAGGTTGGGGGCCTGGTCAACATAGCCCGTAAAGTAATTGGCCATTGGAGCACCAGCGCCGACTCCAATAATAGCGGGATCACCGAGTGCTAAACCCAATTTCTGTTTTAGGATTTGCTCTGATTGTTGAGCGAGATGATCAATAAATTTTTCTGGACTGAGATCTTTCAAGGTTGAAATCTTCTCAAATGAAATGAGATTTCCCTCTGAATCAAAAATACCTATTTTTGTATTGGTTCCACCAATATCAATTCCAATCGCAATACGTGGTTTATTCATATTCAAAACGCTATCATGAAACATCGGTCTCGGCTATAATCAGTACATAATGTTTTCTAGACCACGAGGGTCAAAATAGAGTGAAACCTGTTAATCTTAATCAGTTGTTAATCCATCCTAAAAACTTAACAGCTCTAAGTTTTTTCCTCCCTCAAAAGTACGAGGCACATCAGCTGGAGTCTTTTCTTGAGGACATGAAAACTCAGCTGCAATTAAGAGGTAAGCATAAGTTAGAAAAATTGCTTATCAATCATTACGCTGATATTAAAAAAATAGTCCTTGCACATCCTCACCAATCGATAGGTTTCTTTCTCTCTGAAAAAACTCAAGGCTATATTCTTTTGAACGTTCAGGTGGAGAGTTACTGTATTATTAGCTCGACCTTTCATGTACGACCGATATTAGAGGAGCTATTTGTTAATCCAGACTATATCGTCGTTAATGTTTCGCTCTATGATATAAAAATTTATCGCGGTGATTTTCATCATTTGGAAATTATCAAGCAGTTTGAATTTGATGAGCTTGCGATTGATCTCAAAGCGAGAGTTTTTTCTCCAAAACATGTAGGTCTTATTCCTTATAAAACCATCCTTGCACTCAAATCCATCGCGCGACAAGTACGAGAAATGACCCAATACGAATCTATTCCGATTGTTGTTACTGGGTTGGATGAAATGAAACAAATCTTCCTCAACTCTTTTAGTCATACCTACGGGATCATTAGCCATGTTCAGGAAGATTTCTATGAAAAAACCTGCGTGGAAATACTTGAAAAATGTAAAATGTTTCGTTACTCAGTGATTGATTTTTATTCGGCCCAATTTAAAGAAAAATTAAAGAAGATGGTCAAGTCTAAGAGGCTCCTATCTGATCTGGGTGAAATCATTTTGGCGGCCAAAGGTGGAAAGGTTCTTCAATTAGTTATACCAACGGAAAAAAAATTATTAGGTTTTGTTTCTTTTGAGACAGGTGAATACGAGATTTTAAAGAAATCTCAAAAGAATAGACAGTCAGTTGACATATTAAATGAACTTGCTGAGGAAGTGATTCGCCAGGGTGGGAAAATTCAAATTTTAGCACCTCATTTCTTTCCACAGGATTCACATGCTCTTGCGATTCTTCGGAGTTAAAAAATGAAAACGTCTCATTATCTTGATTTTTCACCCAAGCTTGGAGAGCGTGTCTTTATTGCTGATGGGGCAAAAGTGATTGGCCGTGCTGAATTGGGTGATCATGTGAGCATTTGGTTCAACTCAGTTGTCCGTGCAGACGTTAATTCAATTGTGATTGGTAAAAATACGAACGTCCAAGACTTATGTATGTTTCATGTGACAGAATTCAATGCACTTACAATAGGAGAGAACACTTCATTTGGTCACAGTGTCGTGTTACATGGATGCAAAATTGGAAACGGTTGTTTGATTGGAATGGGGGCCATTATCCTGGATGGTGCAGAGATTGGTGACAATTGCCTTGTGGCGGCAGGGTCTCTTGTTTCACCGGGAAAAAAGTTTCCTCCTGGTAGTTTGATCAAGGGGAGACCAGCTGTAGTTGAAAGGCCACTCAATCCAGATGAAATACAAAAAATTTCTCATCACTTCGAAGCTTATCTTAATTATAAAGAACAGTATTTAGGGATGGAAGAGTCACCGGAAAAAAAAAAGGGACTGAAGGGGAGCCTTGAGTTTTTTTATCAATCTGTAAAACAGCATAATCTTTTTTTACTAGCTTCTTCTTTTGCTTATTATGCGACCTTATCCCTTGCCCCTCTATTACTTATCCTTATGGGACTCGGTTCACTTTTAGAAGAACATATTCAGACCTCCATGATAAAACAGATTTCGCTTATCTTGCCTGGTCTTGGTGATATTCTTCAGTTAATTTTTAAGAATCTCAAAAACAGAGTGGATCTTGGTACCGTTTCTGGTTATCTAGGTCTCGTGTTTCTTATTTTCCTGTCATCTATTCTTTTCAAGCACCTTCGCCATGCCTTTGATGTGATTTATGGGGACTTTAATCCCATTAGGAAGAGGTCATTTCTTCAAATCCTCAAAGAACGCGGCTGGGTTATGCTCATCGCTTTCATCATGTGCTCATTATTTATCCTGTCACTCTTAATTGGACCTTTTCTTCAGTATATTGCACCATACTTATTTGTGAGCTTTGCCGTTAAAAAAGTTCTGCAGGTTACTCTCAGTTTTATTGTCTTAACCATCCTTTTTACGGGTCTTTATCTTTTTACTCCGACTCGCCGGAATCCATTTTCTCATTGTTTTAAAATGGCGCTTGTGACTTCACTGAGCTTTGTTTTCGGTAATTATCTGGCGGGACTTTATATCAGAAAGATTGCACTCCAATCTCTTTATGGTGCTGCGGGGGGAATTCTCGTCTTCTTGTTATGGGCGTTTTATTCTTCTTTGATGGTGTTCTTTACTGTGGAATTATTCCAAATGTGGCGAAAAAAAAAGGGAGCCTAAGCTCCCCATTTTTATTTTTTTAAGTAAGTGTAACTTCTCAGACAATTTTCGTAAAAATCAGTTAAATCCACACCCTCTCTAGGTCTAATCTTTCCACGTTTCACTTGAAGATCCACATTCGCTTTCATCGTTTGTGCCAACGTCTCTGGATTGTATTGAAGTGTTGAAAGGACGTGGCTCGCACGATTCCCGTAAATCACTTCTTCGATGTAAAAGTCTGTAGGATCATCATCATCACAGAAGATATGGACTTCGTTTAAGCGGCCAAAGCAGTTATGGTTATCACCCATAATATCTTGGTAGGCACCAGTCATAAATAGGCCAATAAAGTAGTCTTCTCCTGAGTTGAGCTTATGTAAGGGCATGGTGTTGGTCGGACCATCAGCTGAAAGGAAGGTGTCTATTTTTCCATCTGAATCACATGTGATATCAACTAAGGTACACAGCTCAGTAGGTTTTTCATTTAATTTATGAAGGGGAAGGATGGGGAGTATTTGTCCAATCGCCCAAGTATCGGGTGCTGATTGGAAAATAGAGAAGTTGCACATGTATTGAGAAGCCATTTGGTTTTTTAACAGAAGAATCTCATCAGGCGCATATTCATCTTTGATTGCATGATCGACAATTTTTTTACAAATACGCCAATACATAGTTTCAAGCTTGGCCCTTTCTTCAAGCGAAAGGATACCAAATTTAAAAGCCGAAACTGATTCTTCTTTTAATTTGGTCGCATCGTTAAAAATATCCTGATAGTTTTTTTCATTCAAATCGGTTTGAAGATCCCGCATGTTGGTAACAAGAATGTTTTCACTTACAACTTTATCGGTGTTGAAACTTTCTGAGCCAATTTCTAATGCTCCAAAGACATTTGTCACCACACATGAGTGATGAGCAGTGATCGCTCTGCCTGATTCAGAGACAATATTTGGATGGGGAACATCTTCAAGATCGCAAACCTGCTTGAGGATATAAACGACGTCAGCGACGTAATCCTTCATGGTGTAGTTGATGGAAGAAGGAGCATTTGATCGCGTTCCATCATAATTGACACCAACACCACCACCGACATCAAAGAATTCAAGCTTAGCACCTTCTTTGAAGAGTTTGGCGTAAATTCTTGCACCTTCTGAAATTGAATCTTTGATCGTTTTGATATCTGGGATTTGGGAGCCAATATGAAAATGAAAGAGCTTTAAACAGTGAGTTTTCTCAATTGATTTTAGATATTTTACGGCCTGTAGAATTTCTGTAATGGTTAGACCAAATTTCGCATAGTCACCACCAGATGAGGCCCACTTCCCAGAGGATTTTGTTGCGATCTTGGCCCTAAGACCGATCATTGGCTCAACACCAGTCTCCTGAGATAATTGCATGAGATCCAGAAGCTCTGAGTATTTTTCAACTACGACGATAATTTTTCTTCCCAACTGGATTCCAAGCAGAGCGAGCCTAAGCAGATCCTTGTCTTTGTAACCATTCACAACCGTAAGTGAGTTTTGATTGGTGTTCATAGCAAGAGCAGCAATCAACTCAGGTTTAGAGCCTGCCTCAAGTCCATAATTGTAGGGTGAGCCAGCATCGACAATTTCTTCAACCACTTCTCTCATCTGGTTGACCTTAATGGGATAAACACCAAAATAGGTCCCTGTGAAGCGTGCCTCTTCAATTGTCTCACGAAATGTTTTATTGAGATTGGCCACTTGAGCACGAAGAATATCATGAAATCGAATAACGGCCGGAAAAGGAATCTTTTTATCCTTCATCTCTTCTACCACTTCCATGATATTGATCAGAGGACCATTTTCTTTTCTCGTAGGATTAATACATAAGTCACCCTTATCATTGACTGTGAAATAACCTTCACCCCAGCGGCTGATTTGATAGATTTCATCAGCATCGGCTTTAGACCATTCTGAAATGGCATCCAGGTTATGAAAACGAGTGAATTGTGACGGTGTAGTTTTCAACTAAATACCCCTCCGAAAA
>CANFNX010000010.1 GCA_947448495.1 Bacteriovoracaceae bacterium
ATCTGAATGATATTTTTCTCAGGTAGGGGGAAACTCGCCTTGATATGACTGAAAATCAACGTTTTTTCTTTTAGTTCGTCCGTCAAAACAAAAGAGTTCTCTGGTAGATTTCCAGAATGGGTAAAGATAATTCTGTAAGGTTGCTCTCCAGTGTAGTTCTCAAGACGCACATTGAGACCTGGATTATCTTTCCTAATTGTTTCTGCTCCAACGGCGATGGCCTGGTGTTCAGCGCGCATTTGATGAACTAATTCTCTTGCCGTTGGCCCAGTGATCCACTTTGATTCCCCACTGGGGAGGGCTATTTTTCCATCCAAAGTTGAGGCGAGTTTCAAATGAACAAAGGGGCGTTTATTTATTTGAGCATGAAAAAAAACTTCGTTGATTTTTTTGCCCTCGTCATTCAGAATTCCGGTTTCAACATCAATCCCTTTTGATCTGAGTAGTTCCACACCTTTTCCATTAACGGCAGGATTAGGATCAAGGTTACAAATGACGACTCTTTTAATTTTTTCTTTTATAAGAAGTTGTGTGCATGGTGGAGTTTGCTTATTGGTGTGACAGCAGGGCTCAAGATTCACATAGACGGTGGAGCCTTCGGGAGATTCTATGCAAGAATTTATGGCTTCAACCTCGGCATGATGAGAGCCGTATTTTTTATGAAAGCCTTCGCCAATGATCTTTCCGTTTTTGACAATCACGGCACCGACAAGCGGATTAGGCCAATTCGGCCCCTTTCCCATTAGGGCGAGTTCAAATGTTCTTTGAATAAATTGAAGATCACTCATCCTCGAGATCCTTATAGACTTTACCTGAGGGGTCTTTTTTTAATTCCTCAAGATAAAGATCCAGTGAATATGAGGGAGTTACACCCATCCATTCTTTAATGGTTGTGTGATTGACATTATAATTGAGCCACTTAAAGATACATGATTGGCGCAAAGATTTTGCTGTCATCTCCGATTTAACAATTTTTCTTAAATCCTCAAAAAAAAGCTCCGTGCCTCTAGGAGACAATCCTCCTGCTAGGATTTTATAAGGATTCGCATTGAAAAGGAGTTCTTCAATTTCAAGTTCTTCTTTTTTTAAAAACTGCAAATAATGTGTTTTATAGAACTGAAAGTCGGAATTAAAAATCGCCGGCAGCGGAATAGAGTAGGGATCACGCTTGGGATGATCGACTAAGACGCGATATCCTTTTTGCTCTTTTAAAATACTAGAGAAATGAAGCTTCGCCATATCAGAAACTTTTAGGCCTGCTCCATAGATAAGATGGAAAATAATTACGTTCCTAGCACTCACCAATTGGATTAAGCCTTCCGAAGTGGCCACTTTGTTTTTTAAAAGTTGATAGGTCTTGATGACTTCTGGAAATGGTGTGGGCCTTGGTAAATCAAGCACCTTAGGTGAAACCGCCATCTTCTTGAGTGGGTTCTCTGAAAATAGGTTTTGTCCTAGTAAGTAGTCAAAAAATAATCTTAAAGCCTGAACTCTTCTTCTAACCGAATTTGATGAACCATATTTGGTATCTAAAAACTGAGAATACTCCTGAACTTGAGTAGGTGAGAAAGATCGTAGTTTTAGATGTTGTTGTTTGTGGACTAAGAAACCATTAAAGCATTGAAGATCAGCTTTGTAGTTTTTTACTGTGTTGAAGCTCTTTCCTTGTTTTTCAAGGAGTTTTAAAAATTCTTGTTGTTTCTCAATTAAGTTGAATTCCATGGCTTCGTATATTACGAAAATCCTTTGGACTTGGGAAGGGAAAAGCGATATTCTCAGCTCACTTCGGAGGCGAAATGATCACAGTTGCTAACTTAACTAAATCCTATGGTGGACAAGTTCTTTATCAGAATGGTTCTTTTTTTATTGGACCAGGTGAAAAGGTCGGTTTAGTAGGACCAAATGGTGCCGGAAAAACGTCACTTTTTAGATTAATCATGGGCGAAGAACGTGCTGATTCAGGATCGATCGATTATCCTAAAAGTTTACGACTTTGTTATTTTTCACAGAACGTGGGTGAGCTTAAAGGGCGAAGTGCCATTGAGGAAGTTATTCATGGCAATCCTCGATTAGGTTTTCTGAAAAATGAAATTAGTAAGATTGAAAAATCACTTGAAGACGGTGAATATTCAGATGAGCTCTTGGAAAAGCTTGGTGATTATCATACTGAGTTTGAAAAACTTGGTGGTTACGATATCGAGCACCAGGCCGCTGAAGTATTAACAGGCCTAGGAATACTTCCCGAGGCCCATCAGAGGCCCGTTGAATCTTTCTCTGGTGGTTGGAAAATGCGGATTGCCCTCGCAAAAGTGTTAGCACAGAAACCAGAATGCATTCTCATGGATGAGCCTACGAACTACCTTGATGTTGAATCGATTGTCTGGCTTGAAAGTTGGCTAAAGAACTTTAAAGGCTCTGTCTTTATGACCAGTCACGATCGAGACTTCATGAATGGTCTCGTCAAAAAGATCGTTGAAGTGAATCATAAAACGATTACCGTTTATTCTGGGAATTATGATTATTACGAAAAAGAGCGGGAGATTCGACGAGAGCAACTGGTGGCAAGTTCAGAACGACAACAGGCCATGCTCCAAAAAGAAGAGGAGTTCATTGCTAAATTTGCGGCAAGGGCTTCTCACGCTGCTCAGGTTCAGTCGAGAGTGAAAAAGCTAGATAAAATTGAACGAATAGAGGTGATACCCGAAGATCAAGCTATCAACTTCGAATTTCCTAAACCTCCTCGTTCCGGTAACGATGTTGTAAAGCTCGATGGTGTTGGCAAAAGTTTTATTACTCCTGAGGGGGTAGAGAAAAGAGTTTTTGCCAGTGTCTCTGGCGTTGTGAAAAGGCTTGAAAGATTAGCTGTCGTAGGTGTTAACGGTGCAGGAAAATCGACACTTTTAAAAGTCATAGCTGGTTTACTTGATTCTAGTGAAGGCAAAGCCGAAGTTGGCGCCAATGTCAGTGTGGGATATTTTAGTCAGTATTCAATGGATGTTTTAAATCCTCAAAAAACAGTTTTTGAAGAGGTTAGAGATAGAGTTAAAGACAAGTCCGATGGCTATATGAGAAATCTTCTCGCGGCATTTCTTTTCAGAGGTGATGATGTTGAAAAGAAAGTTTCAGTTCTATCTGGGGGAGAAAAATCGCGTTTAATTCTGGCAACAATCCTCACCAATCCCTGCAACCTTTTGATCCTTGATGAGCCAACGAACCACTTAGACATCAGGTCTAGAGAGGTGCTCGTTGAGGCACTTAAAGTGTTTGAAGGCACAATTCTTATTGTCTCCCATGATCGCCACTTTCTAAAACAGATAACAACGCAAGTTGCTGAGGTTGATAAGGGTGGGGTCACCTTCTATCCTGGAAGCTACTCTGAATATCTCAATCGTGTTGGGAGGCCCTAATGTCTAAAGTCACAATTAAGGCCAACGATATTCTGCTTCGTGAAGGGGAACATTCCAACAGTATGTACTGGGTTCAGAAAGGGCAGCTTGTAGTGACTCGTAAGCGACTGCATGAGGAAGTTATTCTTGGTCACATATATGAAGGTGAACTCGTTGGGGAAATCTCTTTCCTAGACAAAGAAGCCAGAAGTGCCACTGTTAAGGCCTTAGTGGACTGTGAATTGATTGAGATCCCTCAAGAAACGATCGAAAATATCTTTAAGACTCAGCCCAAGTGGCTTGAAATTTTGGTCATGACGTTGGCAGAAAGATTAAGAAAAGCGAATGCTAGAATAAAAGTGTAAGCACTTCCGTGTGCCTAGGCTTTATTTGGGTTTACTTACTACAGGCTGGATCATTCACTTTACAAAGTTGAGCCGCTTGTTCAAGTGTTAATGATTTCGCTTGAACAACTCCTTGTTTGATTTGTGCAAATTTTGCTCTTGCAGCAAGGACATGGGGATCTGTTTTGATCCATTTGTCTGATGCATTGATATAAGGAGTATCTAATTTATTTGCATCAAAGAGACCGGCCTGTGAAAAAGCAGCTGGCATTTTATTGCCGTTCTCTTCAACAGCGACATAGTAAAGTGCAACTTGATCAGGTGGTAATTGTTTAAGTTGGGCGTCTGTCATGGAAAGCAATTCGGTGATTCCTGCAAGTTGAAAAACATCGTAGCCAGTATTCATCTGTCCAACCATCGATGCAGCTTGATCTATGACCGCTTTGTCTAGGGCCTGAGACTCATACTGACTACAAGTAATCATTTTGGCCTGATTGTTTTTGGCCTTCGTCGCCGCACCCCAAGCCGCTGAACAGATGCTTGGACTCAATTTAATGAACTGAACCATGCTTCCTACTTTTCCTCCGAGCTCGGATGTTCCACAAAGGATTTGTCCGCTGGCACAGGCTTCTTTAGGGTTAACAAACATAAATTTAGACGTATCAAGAACTGAAATCCCCCCAGTCACGCTTGGAGGAACAGGAACTGTACATACATCACCCTGCTTGATTGCGTTTTCTAGAACGTTTTTTACAAACTGTTTAATATCCGAGCTGTAGACAATTCCTGTCGTGCTTGGCCAATTAATGGGTTGAGTAGGAGAGCCTTTCCAAGAAGTACATCCAGTTCCGTCTCCCGAAGATGGGTTTTTTCCCCATCCCTTCATTCCCAGTGACCCAACTTTATTACCCATAAAATAGTAGGCACAGGCACATGAGGCGCAATTTTTAGCGTCACTTAACCGGCATTTACCGAAGACTGTCTCACCTTGAGCGTTGATAGACAGTAGTGCCGTCCAGACTTGTTCCTTGCTCATGGAATCGAGTAGGGTTTTGAGTTCAGATTGCCCGTAGGCATTCCAAATATTGAGAAGTAGAAGAAGTGGTAAAATGCGAGTCAAGGTTTTCATTCTTTCTCCTTTAGGCGAAGAAAAATTAAGTTTTTCATTACGAATGGATTATAATTGAGAAATCGTGGAACATGAGACTTTTACTAAAGTTTATTGAGATTTCAGGGGGTTCGTTTGTTTTTTCATACATTATTAAAAAAATCCCGCCAAGAATTGAGGGCAATCTTTAATAATTTTAAAGGTTTTTCTATCGTCCAAGTGATGGTGGCCTTTGGATTAATGGGTGGTCTTTCGTTAATGATGATGAGAATGATGGAGAGTCAAAATAAACAACAGAAAACCATGGAATTGAAATCTGAGCAACTGGATCTGGCCAATATAGTTCGCAATGCTTTGAAGGATAAGGAGTCGTGTGAGGCGACTTTTATTGGAATGTCTCCGGGCGATACCATAAAAGAAATTAGAACCAGTAATGATCGAAGTTTACCGGCCTTCGCTGAAACCGGTGTTAAATTTAGAAACTCGAATGTTTATATCAAAAGTATGTATCTGCTTACTCGTCAAGAAGCCATCGATGCTAATGAAGCTCCGAAAGGTTATAAAATTAATTATAGTACCGGTTATGGCTATGCCGTGTTGAGAGTTGTTTTCACTCGCAATATTGGTGTTGTGAGTGATGCAAATAAGACCCATAATTTTTATGGTGCTAAAGATGTTGCGATAAGACTTCAAGTGAATGGATATTTTTATGACAGAGAAGTTGTGAAGGCTTATCCTGCAACGTTTGCAAAATTGCAGGAGTCCTGTTGGCAAAAAGCGTCTAGTCATGGCGTTAGCTGTAATAGCACCGACAGTTCAAGGTGCTCGCTCTGGGATTTTAAAGGAAATCAAATTAAAGATGATGCTGGGTTAGTTGCGGCCGATCAATTTACGGATAGTTCCTCGCATTTTAGTGTTGCAACGGCCGATTGCCATTATTCGACGGATGATTCTCCGTTTATGGCCTGTGGTACAAATTAAAAAATGATGATGAGGGAAGAGCGTTGAAGCTGATATTTCATTTTGAAAGCAAAAATTCCGAAGAATTTATTATTTCCAAGAATAAGGCTTTAATAGGCCGAGGAAGTGATTGTGATGTGGTTTTACATCATGACGGATTCTCCCGGCATCACGCGGTGATTGAGCTTCAAGGCGGTGAATTTTTTATCACTGACAATAATAGCACTAATGGTGTTTTTATTGATAGTAAAAGGATTCCGGCTTCCACAAGAGTTCCATTAAATACATTTCTAAATCTTCAAATAGCCTCAGCTTTTCAAGTTGAGTGTATTGATGATTCAGCATCCAGCATGGCATGGTCAGCCGAGGAGGAATTACGATTTCCATCAGCTAAATCTCATCCGTCTAAAGCTGAAAAAACACAAAACATTTTATCTGAAGGCAAGCCTCGTGTAAGATCTTCCTCGAGACCACAAACACCCACAAAAAATTCTCTCACAGATAAACCTTTGGTCTTGATCATTCCAGTCTTGGCCATCGCTGTTTTCTACATGTTTTTTGAAAGTCATGGTAATCCAAAGGAAGGGGCAAGCTCTGATCAGCGACCTCCATCCCAAACTGAAGCCGTGATTATTTCCGAATTCGCTCCTGCATCGTCTTATTCTGATTTCTTTCAATCAAAGTCATGTGCTGCCGAAAATGCTTCATGGTGTGATGCTGGTAAATTGGTCGAATCTAAATCTGAAGGTATATATGCTGATGGAAAAAATCTCTTTGTGTTTCTAGATATGACGGATTTGATTTCACAACAATATTCCGAAAAATTCTCTAATCACTCAGAGCTGACAAAAATCGAATTATTAATGTTAAGGAAAGTGTTTGTTTCAAATCTGATTAGAAAGTTTTCTCAGCAAACTCTATTTGATTCACTCCAATGTACGGCCTTTATTAAGACAGGGCAGGGACCTAAGTTAAAGGTCACTACAAAGGTAAGTCGCAACTTAGATTTTAATAAATATGACAAATTCACCGTTAATGGCATGCTTGATCAGATCATTAATCAGGGAAACGACGCTGATTATAATGAGATCTCGGGTATTTATGAGTCTCGAGGTCTAGAGTAGGTAGACTTTACTTGGCTTTCTTGACACCTGCCGGCCACCTTAGTAAAAAGCCGTATCATTAAATTTTGTCCGGAGCGGCATACTCTGGAAGTAGACGACCTTAAGGTGATGCATGTCACAGTTTTCTTTACATGAAAATCTTCAGCTATTATTTCTTGAGAGGAATCCTCATCACCTCAACGCTTGTTTGAACCACCAAGATTTCGTTACTTTTCTTAATAAGCATTCCTTAAAAATACCGTTACAGAAAATGGCACTGGCCTTTACTCATTCATCATTTTCTCATGAGTATGATGTCCAACATCAAGAACTTTCTGAGTTCTTTGGTGATGCCGTCATTCAATTAATCGTGACTCAAGAGCTGATGAGGCGTTTTCCAGATGAGAAAGAAGGCAGATTATCCAAGCTAAGAAGCTCCATCGTAAATGAGAAGACTCTGGCGATGGTTGCTTCATATTTGAATCTTCAAGATTTAATTCTTGTTGGTAAAGGTGAATTCAAAAAAGAGCTACATCTTCAAGATACTGTTATATCTGATACCCTTGAAGCGCTCATGGCAAAAATATTTGAAATTCATGGGCTTGAAATGACCTCAGCTAAGTTTCTCGACTGGCTTCTGGCGGCCGTGCCTGATGTTTTCAATTTGGAAAATCTCAATAATTATGATGTGAAATCAAAACTTCAAGAGGCAACTTTAGCAAAATATAAATCTTTGCCACGCTATAGTGCTGATGCCACCCTCGATGGTTTCAATGTCAAGGTTTGGGTGAATGAAAACCTTCTTGCAGAAGGTGTCTTTAGTTCAAAAAAAATAGGGGAGCGAGAGCTTGCCCGTCAAGTTTTAGAAAAAAACGACTTTTAAGGAGATCATATGCTTTTAGAAGATCAGCACCCGCACAATAAATCGATTATGATTGCCGTCCTCGGTAAACCGAACGTCGGAAAAAGTTCATTCATTAATCATCTTCTTGGGTTTGATTTGTCGATTGTGAGCGCTAGACCCCAAACGACGAGAAATAACTTTCATTGTGCTTTTACAATTGATCGGACAGAAGTCGTCCTCGTCGATACTCCGGGAGTCCATTCTAATAACCAAGAATTAAATAAGCGTATGAACGGCCAGGCCCAAATGGGTGCTGAAGGTGTTGATCTGAATTTCGTGCTGCTTGATTTGACGACTGATATTGTAGCCGAGTTTAAAGATTTTCTCAAAAATTTTGAACATCCATTAACTCAGACATGGTTAGTTTTTACGAAAGCGGATTTGGTTAATAAAGAAGCTGTCACTCTGACTGAGACAATGAAGGTCCTTAAGGAACTCTGTCCTTCTATTGAAAAGCATTTTGTCATTAGTTCAAAAGATGGCCACAACATTCATGAACTCACTGGTGCCATTCAGGATTCTGCTCAAAATGGGCCACACATGTATCCAAATGGAGATGTTTCAAATAAGAGCCAGCGATTTTTTGCCACAGAGTATATTCGTGAGCAGGCCTTTAGATTACTTAAAGAAGAAATTCCTTATGAAGTTGCTGTGGTTATTGATGAATATAAAGACGTAAGAAAAAAAGATGAAGAAGCAGCTCCTGAGGCCCATATATCGGCTTCTATTTTAGTGAATCGTCCTTCTCAGCGTGCCATTGTTGTTGGCCGGGGCGGATCTATCATAAAAGAAATTGGTGTGAATGCACGTAAGAAAATTGAGGCGATGACCGGTGGGAAGGTTCACCTCAACCTTCACGTTAAAGTTTCTCCTAAATGGTTTAATAATAATTTTGTTTTAGATGAGATTGGATTGCCAAGAACTCAAAAATCCGCACGCGTGTGGAGGAAGAAATGAATAAAAGATCAATGGTCGTTTCCATTATTGGAAGACCGAATGTCGGTAAGAGTACGATTTTCAATCGTTTAATGAAAAAGCAATACCTGGCCATGACACATGACCAGCCAGGTGTGACGCGCGATCGTCATTATGGAATACTTAAATTGGAAGAACTCTTTGAGGGCGAGCTGGCCGAAGAAGATATCATTCTGGTTGATACTGGGGGCTTTTATCCAGATAAGATTGATATTGATTTAAAAAAGAAAAATAATATTGATCCCTTTTTTAATATCATGGCAGATCATGCAAAGCTTGCCATTGATGAATCTGATCTTGTCCTTTTTGTGGTTGATGTTAGAGATGGATTATTGCCTTTTGATAAGGGGATTTGCGATTACATCCGATCAACCAAAAAGAACTTTTGGTTGTTGATGAATAAGTTTGATTCTGAAAAGCAAGAAGGCGATCAGTATGACTTCTTCAATCTTGGGCTTGATGATGAAGATATGCACCGTATATCGGCGGAACATAACCGTGGGTTCAATGATCTCAGAGAGCGACTGATGGTCGCAGTGAAAGGATTTAATAAAACAGTAAAGGCAAAGTCCGAGGAAGAGTTCTTACAGAATGGTGTGAAACCAAGAAATGATGTAGTTTCATCTGTCGCCATTATTGGGGCACCCAATGCTGGTAAGTCGACTCTTCTGAATTGTCTTGTCGGAGCCCAACGGGCACTTGTCTCTGAAATCGCTGGGACAACAGTAGACCCGATTGAAGGTTACATTGATCTTTATTTTGGCCCTGATTCTGAGATTTTGAGTTTGCAAGACAATGCCTTCAGAAAGGACAATTCTAAAATATTCGAGGAGATGAAGAAGTTTGCACAGTCTGGTGACATTGATCTTGATGAAGTTGATGAAGAAGAGCTTTCTGAGAATGAGAAGAAAATCTATATTGAATTTGGTGAAACAGAGGAATTCAAAGGTTTTGCAGATGAAGAATTAGAAACCCGTGGAGCTGCTGATTTTAGTTTCGACGAATCCAATGTCGGGGAAGATCTTTTTTCTGAGAAACAAATTCTGAGAGAAATTGAAAAAAACTGGGATGCTCCAGCCGAACAGGTTGAAAATCTTGAAAACGCTCTTTATGTTAACCGCTGGCGTTCAGTAAAACTTGTTGATACGGCCGGAATAAGAAAAGCAAAACTCGTTGATGGTTTTATTGAAACTCAGTCTGTTTACCGATCTTTACGTGCGATTTCTGAATCAGATGTAGTTCTTTTTATGATTGATTCGACTCTTGGGATAACTCATCAAGATCGACGACTCATTGATATTGCTCTCGAGAAGGGGAAATCCTTGATTGTGTGCCTAAATAAAATCGATCTTTTAAGAGACATATTTGCTGACCAGAAAAAGAAAAAAGAGTGGACTCAGAATTTGCGTGATCAAGTTCCTTGGTTGAGTTTCTGTCAGCTCGTTACGATTTCTGCACAAAAGAATAGAAATATCAATTACCTTCGAGAGGCACTCAAGCGGACTGTCGTGATCCGTAATCGTAAGATCCCAACTGGTGCTCTGAACCGAACACTCACCACACTGACTGACAAGAACCCTGTCGTGATTAAAAAGACTAGTGGGGCGCGCTTTAAGATTAAATATGCTTCGATGTTAAAATCGAGTCCACCAACTTTTTTAATCTTCTCAAATAAATCACAAGGGATTCCTGATAACTATCGCCGTTATCTTGTGAATGGCTTGAGAACAACTTTTGATCTCACCAATACGCCAGTCCATTTGATTTTCAGGACTTCTACGGATATTGAGCGAAGAATGAAAAAGGTTGAAAAAAAAGCTGGTTCTACCAAGTGAAATTATAAGTTATCATCATGGTTATAACGTTACCGGTGAGGTCGTTATAACCATAGGTGCTAGCTGTGTCTGATGTCCTACGATAGTCTTGAGTGTATTTATCAAAGAAGTTCACGACGTGGTAAAGAAATTCCACATCTATATATGAAGCCTTTAGCTCCACTGGAAATTCAAAGCCAAAGCCAATCCCTGTCCCGATGCCACCACCTTTTTGCACATCAAAGTTCTTTTTATCGATAAACTTATTCGATTGGTACCAATATTCCAGCCGACCGACAAAATAGGGATTTGAGTAAGTGATAGCAGTGCCTAGGTCAGTGGTATCAATAAAATATTTGAATCCAGTAAAAAGTCTAGTCATGTCAGTGACAACTGCGCCAAGCCTTCCCGCAGTGGGATAACCGTTAACAACCGTATCGAGAACCATTGTGTGCTTGGAGTATTCAACTCCCAGAAGAATGGCTTTTTGAAAATCGAGGAAATAATTTACTGATAAATGAAAAGATGGGGGATTATCATCGTAGGCCCTGCCACGATTTCCCGTAAAGGTTGTGATGCCGCCACCAAGGTTTACTGAAAAAAAACGTCCATAGCGATAGAAACGCTCATCTTCTAAGACCTGGGTAGACTCAAGATCCTCGTTAAAATCTGAAAAGATATCCCCACCACTTAGCGTGTCATCGTCCATTTCTTGCATAACCTGATCTGTCGATTGAGCAAAGGCGCTCAAGCTCAACGTGATCAAAATAAGCAGGGCTAGCAGTTTATGCATAGATTAAAGGTAAAAATGAACAGCGGCTTTAAGCATGCTGTCACCTAGTGTTTGGAAGCTACTGCCACTTGATTGTCCAGCCTTTCTAACCGAAAGACCTGTCTCGAAGCTAAATCCAAGGCTCTCTAGACCAGCGAAATGAAACTCAGTTCCAAGGGTCCCATCAACCTGGTAGCCCGTTTGTACCTTTGCTGATCCCGCTTGGTAATTTTCTGATGCCAAAAGGCCGGCCATGTAAAAATTTAGCTGTGGTTCGTCAAAAATGATGCGGTAGAACTTAACCCCAGCTCCATAAAGAGTATTGTTTTGATTGGATTGGAAGCCGATCACTGCCCCTAGGGCCATCGTTTTTGATTGTTGAACCTTAAGTGAGATCGCTGGAAGGCCATTAGCGAGCTGATTGCTCATTCCGACCCCCATTCTGCCTCGCAGATCAGCACAAAAAGCCAAAGAGGGAATAAAAAGCAAGAACAGGTATAAAAATTTTTGCATCATAAGTTAAGTCTAGGGAATCTTTTGATCTTTGACAACGCTACTCACGAAGTTTTAAACTTCTAAGGAATTTTTTATTGGCCACCAAAAGGATATCTATGAGCGAAATGACTCAGACTCAGACTCAAACTCTCGAACAAACTCTTAATAAGACCGACCTTGGTCATATTATTTTTGAATATAGAAAAGTTTTTTTTGGTGTTATCGCTGCCATTCTCATGGCCGTTATGGGTTATACGATGTGGAAACAATCCCAGCAGTCTCACACTGAGTCTATTTCCGTTAAAGTTTTTGAATTTCAATCTAAAACTTGGGCCGGAGCTAAAGAAGGCAAAGTTGCCATACCTGAGCTTCTAAAGGTTTTTAAAGATTTAGACTCTGAAGTTAAAAATGCTCCTATCATGGTTCCCTTGGCCCTTGAGATGGGGAAGTTCCTTTTTGAAAAAGGCTCATTTTCCGAGGCTGAAGAAATTCTTTCTCAAGTATCCACTGAGCACCCTGTCTCATTGTTTTTCCTTAATAGTCAGAGAGCTGTCATTCTGGAGAAATTAAATAAAATCCCTGAAGCGATTGGTGTGCTTGAAAAATTAGCTAAGGATAAAGATTCTATCATGATGGCAAAACTCAATCTGGAATTAGGTCGTTTAAATCTTTTGAACGGCGAAAAAGGAAAAGCACAGACTCATTTTGATTATGTTCTCTCTACATTTCCAAATGATGAGTACGCAAAGCTCGCAAAACTTTATTTGGCCAAAATGGCCCAATGAAGTTTTTAATTTTTTTTGCTTTATTCGCTCTGGTGGGGTGCTCTGGTTTTAAGCTAGAGGGCCCTGCCAAAAATAATCGAGTTCTTAAAAATATCTGGTCTAAAAATTTAGATTCAGACTACATGTCTGGTAATCTCCCCATAGGATTAGGTGCTCCTCGCATTTATAACGACATTGTTTACATGGGGAGTCTTACAGGCATTATGACTGCCTATGATGTTGAATCGGGACGTGAGTTGTGGAGTGTAAACGATAAAACTCCGCTCGGTGCACCTGTTGAATATTTCAATGACCAAATTGCCTATGGAGGAATGAATGGGCGTTTATTCGTACGTCATTACCTGTCTGGGAAATTAAAATATGCCATCGATTTAGCAGCGCCTATTGAAAGTGCTCCCGTTTTTTTTAAAGACCACTTATTTGTTTATTTGAGAGGCCATCAGTTGGTGCATTTAGATGCGGCAACGGGAAAAATTCTTTGGGTTTACAAGCGTGCTGTTCCTGTCACCACAACGTTACAGAGAACATCTAAGCCCCTAGTGGTTGGAAACAAAGTCATTGTCGGGTTCGCAGATGGCTTCTTGGGAGCGTTGTCTCTCTCAGAAGGCCTTATTATTTGGGAAACAAAGCTCGTTGATAATTCCAAATTTGTTGATGTTGATCTGAATCCCTTACTTGTTGGGAATATTATTGTCTGTGGCTCACCATCAGGAGAACTTAAGGCGATAAATCCTGAAAATGGTGCTATTTCTCGTTCCTATGGGCTTAGTGTTATGGCCCATCCTGTTCTTAAGGGAGAGCAGCTTATTCTTGGCACAAACGATGGCGAAGTTGTGATTATGGGCCTTTCAGGTCAAATCCTAAAAAGAGCAAAAATTTCAACACAGTCCATTAGTGCCATCAATTGGTGGAAAGACATGCTTATCGTTGCAAGTTTCGACGGTAAAATTCATGCGGTTGATCCACTCACAATGAAAATTAAAGATCAGTTTAATCTAGGATATGATTATTCTGCCATCTTTTCTGACATTGCTTTAACTGATGACTTTATGGCGCTTTACTCATCACGAAATCGTCTTTACGTTTTTCAGTAAAAAAATCTAAAAAAACATTTCTTCGTTATAAGATCATGGCCGATGCTTTGGGCCAAGGGTATTATAGCGAATGAAACAAAGGATTGTTTATGAGAAATATTTTAATTGCATCGTCTCTCTTGCTAATCAGTACTCTTTCTCTTGCCTCAGTGAAAATTGAAGAAGAACTCTATGTCCTAGGCCAAAAACCCGAAGTTGTTAAAGATCTTATAACCGCCGGTTCTGTTGAAATTGATCATGTGACCTCTCAAGGATTTGAGATCTATGGACGCAAAGGTTTGTCTTCGTATTTGAATTCACGAGGCTTGGATCATTTTGATATGAAGCCCATCACGAAATCTGTGCTTGCCGATTATCCCTCTCATGCTCAAATAACGAGTAAATTGAAAGCCGCCGAAGCAAAAAATCCTAAAATCATGAAGCTTTTTAGCATCGGAAAGTCTGTTACCGGCAAAGAGCTTTGGGTTATGAAAATCTCAGATAATGTGGAAGTCGATGAGGTTGAACCAGAGTTTAAGTATATTTCTTCCATGCATGGAGATGAAATCACAGGTCGCGAATTAACAGTCACTTTGATTGAAGAGATTGCCTCGAAATATGGCAGTGATGCTGAAATCACTGATCTCGTAAATAATTCAGAAATTTATATCATGCCATCCATGAACCCAGACGGATCAGAACGTAAGCAGCGTGCTAATGCAAATGGAACGGATCTTAATAGAAATTTTCCAGAACTGAGTGAGAATGGAACAGATTTAAATGGAAGAGAGATTGAAAACCAATTTGTGATTAAGTATCAGAAAACTCGACAGTTCTCTCTTTCTGCGAATTTTCATGGTGGCACAATCGTTGTGAATTACCCATGGGATTCAACCTATGATCGTCACCCCCTTGATACTTTTGTTAAGGAATTATCGCTCGGTTATGCAGAATTAAACCCAGACATGAGAAACTCAACAGAGTTTGCAGGTGGTGTTACTAACGGTGCTGATTGGTATATCGTCAAAGGTGGAATGCAGGACTGGAGTTATTTCTTTTTTAATGATCTTCAAGTCACAATTGAGTTATCTCACACAAAATGGCCTTCCTATTCAGACATACCTGGATTTTATAAAAATAACCGCGATTCTATGATTTACTTCATGAAGCAAGTTCATCATGGAGCGGGAATAAAATTTTCAAAAACAGGAATTTCTGGAACAGTTGGTATTAAACAAGTTTCACCTGTTGCCAAAGATTTTGGTTCATTCGCTTTTAATTCTTCAGAGTTCTATAAAGTGATGCCTGAGGGGGAGTATGTCTTTAGCGTGAAGACGAGCAATAAAACGAATAAAGAAATTCGAGTTTCCGTTGATAAAGATAAAATTGCTCAGAATGGTAACTACACCTTGGTTGATTAGTTTCCAAGTTTTAAGATAAAACGAAATTCTTCTGGGGTAACCGGTAATATTGAAAGCCGGTTGCCCTTTTGCATAAGCCTCATCTGTGACAAAGCGCTATGTCTCTTCAGATCTTCAAGTGAAACAAATTTTTTCAAATCTTTTTCAAATGAGACATCGACTAAAAACCATCTGGGTATCTCTTGAGTGGCTTTTGGATCAAAATAGTCGGATTTTGGATCGAATTGTGTGGTGTCTGGGTATGGCGTTGAACTGACCTTTGCGACTCCCGCGATTCCTGGAACATCGCAACTCGAGTGGTAAAAAAGGATGAGATCTCCTACCTTCATCTCGTCACGCATGAAATTTCGGGCCTGATAATTTCTCACACCATTCCAGGGTTCAGTTTTCTTTGGCCGAGATTTAAGGTCCTCAAAAGAGAAAACATCAGGTTCAGATTTCATTAACCAGTATTTCATTGCTTTATTGTTAACGGATTTCGTCGGGAAATCAAGTTTCATGTTCTTTTGTCGAAGAGTCATTTAGAGGTGAAGCTATGAAGTATTTAACTTGGTTTGGGGTGATCTTATTTTCGTCCTGTTCTCATTATCAGGCAGCACAGGATCAAGTAGTTGTTGATTTGCCATTTGCTGCTGATTTGGTGCAGGAGATTCAGAAGACAGCTTCCCGTGAACCCGCAAGCTTAGGTCACCATGATTCTTCTAAATCACCTAAACGGATCTATTTTAGTGCCCTCTATCATCAGTATTTAACATTTGGTCGTCACTTGGCAGAAACCACTGAAATGAATTCTTGCCCCCAGTTTCACCATGATAAAATCGAAACAGATGCTGTGATAATTCCAAATTTTTCTTTGTTCAAATCATCTCTTTTTGAGACTGAGAAGCAATATTTTCCAGAGTCTGTCTTCACGAATAAATTTTCTCTTTTAGATCATTTTAAACAAATAAAAAGTGAAGTGGAGACTTTATGTGAGGAGGGGATTAGCGATAATTATTATAAGTTCGATAATCTTGTCACTTACTATGCCTCGAAAGAAAACTTTCATAAGCGACCGGATTCGATGAGAGCGGTCCTTAAAATTCCAGTTTTTGCAAACTACTATTTATTAAAAATGCTTCAATCAAATCAGAGAATGGCCATTATTCATCCAAATGAAAAAGATGTAATTAAAGTCACACATACTCATTGGTTTGAAAATTATGTGAACCGAGCCTCACAAGTGAGAAGCTCGTTTATTAAAAATAAAATGGTCCAAAGGTAAGACGAATGAAAATAATGACAGTTATGCTTTGCTTACTTATGATCTCCTCCTGTGGGAGAGTGGAAGTCGCTGCAACAAATGGTGTTGGGGACTTTAAGAATTTAAGCTCTCTCACGATTGATCAGAATCAGATGAGTGCCATTTCTACCTTGTGCCAATCTCTAACGAGAAAAAATACTGCGCTACCTGCACTTGTCAACACACCATATGTGTTCTCATACAGCTCAAAAAAATGCAGTGATTCAGGAATTTCTGCAGCTGCCGATGTTGCAACAACACTTCAAAATTTGGGGAATAGCTACAAATTTCTTCAGGCCAATGGTTCAACTTTTTATTTTGGTGAAGTGGAAACTCCAACAAGCGGATCCTTAAGTCGTATCTGTCAACAAATGGCGGATACGGGTGGTCTTACAAATCCTATAGTCTCCGGAAGTGAAGTCCTCTTTATCACTGCTGGTATCGCTGGTGTTGACTGTCCACCTGTTGATAATGAATCTTGTCTTTTCTTAGAAAAAGGAACAAGTGATGGTAATGGACTTGCTAAAATTCATACCAAACAATGGATTCGCTTTAACACGAAGATAAGTTCAGGAAGAGATGGCTTTTTCACTTATCAAAAACAGATCACATCAAAAGGTTGTAATGAAGGTGCTTTTTCTGTCAACCAGGCCATCCTTAAATAAAACATCCTTGAGAATATCTCACTTTTAGGATCTTTTTCGTGTCTGCCTCCATGACAGTCTTGCAATAATAATACATAAAAACGTTTGTGGGTTTCGCTTTTTCTCCAGGACACTCAATTTCTTGTCTATATTCTTCCCACTGACTTAATTGAGTCATATCAATAGAGGCTATCTTCCATTCGCCCTTAGGATTAATGGCAAGAGCATAGTACAAATCATTATCTTCTCTGAGAACATAGAGCTCCTTATTTTTAATAAATAGGACCTGATCTCCCAAAGGTAAAAGATAAGTCTCCGGGCCCGAATCATAAAATACAGTCACTGGTTGAGGCATGAGATGATCGATCACTGGTAGCTCGATTTGAGATTGATCCCTCCATATCAAAGCTTTGGTTGTTGAGAGGGACTTAATAAAAAGTGTCGCTCTTAGAATCTTTTCACCTGACTTGGGATTATGCTCTTTGCAGTTTGAACTGTGAATGGCAGGTCGAAAACTTGCTTGAGCTTTATGAGTCGTATAGATCTCAACTGGAATACCGTACTTTGATCTATAAAGTTCGAGAGCTGGACCCACTTTTGTTGAATCGTTGAGGGCCTTTAATCTCTTAATCATCTCTTTCCAGTTATTTAGCATATGACCCATGATTTGATCACACTCAGAATTTTCTGGGCACCCTTTAAACTCGTGATCAAAGTCTTCAATCGACTGAGGATTTGGAAGAACTTCAATTCTCGGTTTGTTTTGAGCTTGGGCCTCAAAAGTGAGCAATAATAGCAATAAAGTTATCCGCATGGTGGTTCCTATCGTTTGAAAAAAAGATTCTTTTATTATAGACTGAGTCGAATTGATACATTGAGGAGGATTTATGAAAAAACTTAAAAAGTCACGCCCAGCTAAAAAGGCATCTAAGAACAAAAAAAGCGGAGTTAAGCTTAAGCGCCTAGCTCGTAAGAAAAAACTTCTTAAAGGTCATAAGAAAGGTAAATAATCTTTCCTGAAAAGGCCCTCGCAAGAGGGCCTTTTTGTTTGCGCAGTTTGTAAAGTTCTTGAAAGTCCATTAAAGCGTCAGTTTCATGACAATCAAATATACTAGATATAGTGTTTTTCGTTTGACGGGTCGATTCTTTGACTGGTTTAATGATTTTATTAACTCTTAAAAATGAATTTGAAAGAGATTTAATTCCTGCACACACACATGAAAGCCTCCGAATGGAGGCTTTTTTTATTTTAGTCGTCTTTATCTAACTCATCTAAGGCCTTCTGCTGATCTTCCTTTAATTTCTGCCCCTGCTGAACCTTTTGCAAAATATCTTGGGCCTGCTCAGGAGTTAAGCTCGGAACGGACGAGGCTGAAGGGGCAGGTCCTGATGAAGCATGGGGGAGAGAAACAGAACGGGCCGGGGCCATCTTAGTTTGACTCACTACCGGTGCTTCATCGTCTTGGCCGTAGGCCAGAAAGCTAGCAATGAATAAGCATGCAAATAATAAAGCTCTCATGCGATGTCCTCTGATTATGATTTTTGCCTTAAGGAATCTCTTACTGTTTTTTTCATTGAGACTCTTTTCTTAGCATTTTCAAAACGTCTTTTTTCATCCTCACTAACAGGTGAAAGTGAAGGCACTTCAACAGGTCGACCGAGATCATCTAGGGCGACAAATGTGAGATAAGCTTTTGTGGTTGTGCGAGATTCACCAGTATAGGGATTTTCTGAGGTCACTTTAACTCCCACAATCATCGAAGTGCGGCCTACGTAGTTGAGAGAAGCCTGTATCAAAACGTGGTAACCCATTTTGATTGGTGCAATGAAATCGATATCGTCAATATGGGCCGTAACAACTGGACGTCCGCAGTGACGAGCGGCCACCATGGCAGCTGCAACATCGATCCAGCTCATGACAGTGCCTCCAAAGACGGTATTTTGGGGATTTGTGTGATTGGGCATGACCATCTCACGCATTTCAACACTTGAGTCTGAGGGAGTTTTGGGATTTGATTTCATATTTTCCTATCAGTCTTGGCAGTAAAGATGGTGATTCCATCGAAAACCTAACATGAAGGCAGAGTATCCAACAGCGACACTTGTCCCAGCGTTAGATAATTTCCCTTCGTCATTTGAAGAATCTACAATGCCATAAATTTTATCACTTAAATTAGTATTATTACCAACAGGCTCGAGCGGGAATTCTCCAAAAGCTCCACCTTGACGAACTTTTTTAGAATCACAATAAGCTTGGCCTAGCTTAGAAATCTTAATGTTTACATCGGATGTAAGTCTAGGTTCTCCTGTCAAAAAATTATAATCAGCATCTACTAGACCTCCACCTGGTTTATCTGTCCCAACAGCTTCATTAGACACAAAGCGATTGAAATATACCATGAGGTCAGTTCCCGCAGGAAGAGAACAGGTAAAGGTATTTGTATTTGGGGCCTGAACACCATGGCCAGAGCAGCATTTCGTTTCATCAGAAGTTGTTTTACCAAGTGGAGTACAACATTTGAAATCATTCTCGGAAAAGACCGGTTCGTGATCTAGACCATAACGATTCGTATAGTAAGAGTTTGTCGTTATGCTGGTGTCAGGATCGGTTAAAGACTGCTGAAATGAATACGTAGGATCGGTAAAATCAGACACTTTCATATCCGTTACACCAGATTTTTTGAAAAGACCTGGAACGATGCGATCAGAGTTGTCACTACAAGTAATTGGATTGTAGGAAATTTGTGGAATCCCAGTGAGTTCTAATTTTCCAAGCCTCTGAAGATAATAGGTGTTGGATCCAGGTTTTTTTCGGTTATTTGACCAAGAGCCAGCAGTGTAAGCGTTGATGAATTTTACACCCATTTTTTTAGATGTTTGACTAGGATTGAAATTCCCATCAATGGCCGGAACGACTTTCACTGTTCTTGTTGTGGAGTCAAAAGCATAGCAACAATGATCCCCGTCGGAAGTCGAGCACTGACCCGTGCCGTCTGTGGTTGGGGAGATGAGTGTCGTGAGGAGAGAGGATTTTTTTACACAAGGGTAGTATTCAGTAGTTTCATTGGAAATTTCATACATATGAACTCTCGCAGCAGGGGCCCATTTAGTGGCGTTTCCATCGGCAAGTGAGGAAATATTGTTATCCCAAGATCTTGAAATAAAGCTCGGTAATTTGACTGAAATATTTCTTCGGCCTGAAGTCTTACCGTTTTGAATAATAATTTCAGAATCAGCATCGGTACTTTTAGGATAAAAATAAAAATCCCTCATAACAGTAAAATCGATGCCATAAGTTTTATAATGGGATGTGTCTGATCCTGTAGGATAGATAATCGGATCAGAGCTTTGGGCAATCTCAGCAAGATCGTCACTGATGGTGTACTGTGCACAAGTTCCATTCGTCAAAGTGGTTGAGTTTTTACAATAGCTACTTCGATCTTGATTGGATAATGATGTTGCCTCACCGACAAAGTTATAATCAAAAGAGACATCTTCAGGTTTTGTAAGAAGAGTCGTAGTAGAGTTAATACAAGCAAAATTCTTTACATCGATATAGACGCGATCTCGCTTAGACCAATCGTTAGAGCCATCTGAGAATTTTCTGATCCAACCTCCACCACAGCAAGACTCAGAATTTGCCTCACTTAAAGTTTTCCATTGGTAAGGCGTCATTACATTTGAACCGTAGGCCGAAGTTAATGACGAGCCAGACTTGTCTTGAAACGCTGTCAGACCAGGGCGCGACGCTGTCCCAAGATTTTCAACTGTCGCAAGTCGCGAATAGCGTAAGGGATCATTAGGTGCCAGGCCTGGTGCAAGTGTTGTTTTAAGACCAAAACTCACTTTATCATAAGTGTCGTCAGTTGTTGTTGAATTCGTGTTGGAAGAACTATTGGGATTTACATTGGTAGGTATAAAGCTTGTATAAGTCGTTAGATCGCTGCCAATCTCACGGCAACAGCGATTCTTGTTCATGTTAAAAGCTTTATACTTGAGAGAGTCAAGCGGTGAGGGCTTCGCATCTCCCTGTCCACAGACAAGATATTCTGAATAATATTTTTTCTCAGCTTCATTACCAAAATAATCAGTATTGTAGTTTGAAGCTTGATCCGCATGCAGTTTATTAGGACCACAATCTAGATCTGTGTGACAAACCTGACCTGCTCTGCGAAGACAAGCATCTCTGGCAAAAGTAGGCTCAATCGCAGTTTGAAGGTTTAATGGCTTTGATTCAATAGACTTAAACGGAGAGACGCTTAATAAATTATCAGCCGAATTATTTAAAGAGATATTTTTATAAAGTGAATCAAGACCGCAAGAGTTTTGATTTCTTGCTCGATCTTGATAACCGGTGAGCGAAAATGTCGATGTTAAAAATTCATAATTTCCCTCAGGTCCAACGACTGGACATGAAGAGTATCGATAATTGGAAAAAAGACCAGCGTTACAAGAGCCGATTTGGCTGATGAAATCTGATCTCAAAGAAGGATCAGGAGTTTTCAATTGTTCGTAGGGGTTGTACATCGTTAACTGTGTTGTTGTTTCCGGAAGCGCTTTGCCAGGTAAGCATAGACCTGTATAACCGTTAGAGGTCGTTGTGTTTTGGGCCATGTTTTGAGTCAGTGCAAGTCGAATATCATTAGGTAAACTTGTAGTCAGAGATGAGGCGACATAGCTTAAGGGGCGTCCAAGAACATTGGCATCTTTCCCGAAGAAATGATTGTTGGCGACAGGGAGATCTTCAAGATTCGAAGCGTAACGGGATACTTTTGAGTTGAATGCTGCACTTGAACTCACATTTGCACAGTAGAAGTTGGGAGCGCAGCTTAACTTTTTTCTTAAAT
This sequence comes from Bacteriovoracaceae bacterium, assembly GCA_947448495.1. Taxonomy (GTDB): domain Bacteria; phylum Bdellovibrionota; class Bacteriovoracia; order Bacteriovoracales; family Bacteriovoracaceae; genus Peredibacter. The sequence goes on from CANFNX010000010.1 coordinate 21,914, forward strand.
TTAAATCAGCGATGGCAGTGAGATTTTGAGCACAAAGGGAGCCAGAACCTCTATAAACACATCTTTTAGTGGAAGAAGAAGGAAATCGTTTTTGGGCAAGGATCTGATCAATCGTAACAGCCGTCGCAACTCCTGCCTTTTCTTTTGCCTCAGAATCAAATTCTGGCAGTAATGTTTTTGTCGTTTGGACATCCGCGCACATGTATTCCCAGCCAAGCCGAGTAATACAATCTGTATCTGTAGAACACATATGATTGGATTGACAGTTACCAGCTTCATTTTGGTAAGGATGGTAGTTGTGATACTGAGGATCATAATCCACTTGAGCTGCTTGAGTGATTCCATCATAGGCCTGAACGTTCACTACATGAAGTGTAGGATTGGCCAGATCTGCGAAAGGGGCATTAATCGCTAGGAAAAGTTTTGTAGATGTTGATCTCACAATTCTTCCTTTTCCGACAGCAAACCATGTCACTCCATCGAAAGATCCGATAAGAGCACCTTTGTTGAAACCAAACCAATCCCTTTGGTACCCATTCGCGTAAAGCGCAGCCTGTGTCTTTAATCTCTCCAGACGCTGGGTTTGTACATCTGAGTAGGCCTTGTGGGAAAAAGGAATCATGGTTGGAGGAATCCAGCAGGCCCTCCCAAAAATTGTATCTTCGTAATTCCCGCCAGTCGTATTATAATCAAACCCATCCCGAGTCGTAGAATGACCCACGGCCTGGAGTCCACTCCCATAAGCAGATGTTGGATAAGCTGAGAACGAGGAGAACCAAGAGTCTTTATTGCAAGTTGGACAAGGACTATAAAAACCCGAAATGGTAGAAATTTGATAAACTTGATCTAGTTCTATTTTCACCATTTTTGCCGGAAGGGCCTTATCAAGCGTAACATTCATTTGTCCTAAAATAGAATTCATTCCAAAAGTTTCTTGTGAAGGTAAAACTTTGCCTTCATCTAAGTAGGAAAATGCGTCACCTTCCTGAGTCGCATTCCCAGAGCATGTTGTACTGCTTGAATATTCATCGCCACATCCAGAAAAGAAGCGATGAGGAGCACTCCTCGAGTTCACAGAAACAGTTTGTTGCAGAGGAACTGCTTGAGATATGACTGGAGGAGTATAGCAATCAATCCGATTAGGTAAACCTGAGCTTTCAAAATAATTGACTGAATATTCGTAAGCGGGACAAAAAGCAACCATATCATTAAGTGTCGTTTTCGAGCAGCCGCAATTCTGATACAGCCTTTTCGCCACATTTAAATAATTCATATTAGAAGTCGGGTCAGCATTATTACGGCATTCAATATCTGTTGGATAAAGCGTTGAGGGATTATTTGCAATGTCTGGAATATCTAGGTCATCTGGAAAAAAATTTAGACCTGTTAGTAAGTCCTGATGAAAGGTTGCACCAGTTTTATATTTTTTCATGTGCTCAACACAGAAATAATCTTTTTTTAATTGCGTAAGTCCTTGCTCATAACTTCCAGAAGTTTGGCCAGTAGAAGTATTGGGCACCGATGCTCCACAAATGTAATAGAGTTGTGGATAATTAAGATAGGCCAAAGGGTTATTGAATCTTTCTTGCTCAGCTGCCTGAAGTTGTGAGGAATATAATGTCGTAGCGGTAGGCCTCACTGATCCATCTGTTATACATTGATTATCTAAACAACAGTCAAAGCCTCGTGCGATACATTGAGATTTTGAGCAGGTTCCTGAATTATTGGTTGAAATATTGTTAGGATTCACACTCAGTGCAAGTGTGCTTAAATTTATTTGAGCACCAGTTAATTGTTTAAGATCCAAGGGCGTTTTTTTAAATAAAAGAATTGTTCCTGAGGCAAGAACATTTGAGCAGTTACTACATAGTTGAGAAGGATCATAGGTCGAATGAGAGACCATAGTTGTATCTGCAACAAATCCTCCATTTGCATCTACGACCATCAGAGGGGCCGTACTACAAATGGATTGAGAATTGCTCAAGTCATTAAAATCTGCCCTAAGAATTTTTACCGTCCTCTTGGCAGTGAAGTCATAAAATGAGATGGGTACCACTCGTGTGCGGAGTTCATATTTTAAACCATTAAGTGAATAACGACTTACTAAGCAATAATCCTCAGAGAAATTTCCCGATGTATTTAAAAAAAGTTCAACGTCTTTACCTGTGATATAGGCATTATTCAGATTTGAAGCATTCACTGTAATTGTTGTTGAGAGATCGCCTAGGAAGTTCCATTGGGTCGGAGACTCTGGAATTGTTGATGTTGTTGAATTACTATTTGGATTGGTGCTGGTAGAGTCACCAGATAAATTTCCCTGACTCACCTGAGATTGCGGCAAGCAAGCGACTAATAAGAATAAGAGTATTAAGTACCTAACATCCATGTGTACAATTTCCCTCTCTCATTTTCGGAATTTCGTCAGTTTATCTTAATTGTAGGACAGGTTGGGGTAAACTTTGCCAGTGTCCTGGTGGTTGATTGTAAGTGTTTAATATTACGACTGAGCGAGGAAAAGGGTTGACCCATCGGACGCCAAGGCTGCCAATTTAAATAATCAAGTTTATGGTTGTTTAGTGTCCTGGGGGGTAGTTGAAGTAACTTGAAGTCCCAAAACTGTAAGGGGAGTATGTTCCTCCTACGCTGGCCGATGAGTATGGCGGAAGGCCTGGTGTCATGCGATAGTTTCCCCATCCAGTCATCAATGCAGGGGTCATGATTTGAGTCGAAATGTCCATGGCCGGAGCTGTTGGTGGAAGATAGGGATAGTTTGGCGTATAAGGGTTTTGATAAACCGGTGCCGGAGCAAAAAAATTAGCTGTGGTTTGAAGGAGAGATTGGGCAAATTGTCCAAATATCTCTCCGCCACTGTTCCTGGTGTCGGGATCAACAGGCGCCTGAAAATAATCCGGATTCTCTTTTTTTGTTTTTTTCTGGGGCTCTTTTTCTGTCAATTGGCACAGTAAATCTTTTCCTTGTATCAAAATGGATTTATCGTCACAGATCGTTTTGATATCAGTATCTTCTTTCGGTTTTTCTAAAACATACAGAATATCATTGGCCTGTCCACTTAGCACATAGGCTTCTTTAGAAATTGTTCCTATGTCTTGATCGCAGCCTGTAATGTTTGAGTCTGAAGTTGTCGTGCATTCTCCTGAATGAAGTTTCTCGAGAGCAAAGTTTCTCAAAGCAAATAGATTTGGATTGTCTTGATAATGTTTCGCCTTTAGGGCATTGAGGTAATTTGCTTTCTCAATAAGCTCCGTTAACTTTGTGGTTATTATTCCATCGCATTCAGTTGGATATTTAAGATTCTCATCAGGGATGCATTTGCTGAGGGCTTGATCCAATTGTGTTCGGTATTTTTGTCCATGGGCAAATTCATCACTCAAATCTTTGATAATCGCCTTATCTAATTGTGGAAGTTCTTTTTTATTTATCAACAATTTAAGACAGTCCTCAATGGGGGCATCCAAGGTTTGAGCATTTTTACAAGCATCACTCCCAGTTTCTGGATATTCAGCGTACTGGTTCAAAACGAGAGATAATTTACTTTTCATCTCCCATTCTTCTCGACTTTTTAGATCAGTGAGATATCCCGAAAAACGTTGTGGTATTTTTTGAGCGAGAACCAGTTTTTCTGAGGCGGTAATATTTTGTAACGAAGATTGCATGTTTTTAATAAAGCCAAATTTGGAGTTCCCCTGGAGCTCTGGTAAAGACTTAAGAGTCTTTAAATCTTCATCTGAAAAAAGGCCATCTTTTTCGGGTGATTTAATTTCACTTAGAAGTTTTGAATAACTATAAGGATCTTTACCTTTTTTGATGGCCATTGCGTCGGTCAAATCTTCTATGTGCTTTCGATTAAATTTTCTTTCAGTGTTTTTACCGACTTTAATCATGCCATTGATTTCGTTATAGACAATATCAGTCATAACAAAAGCTGGAGAGCATACAGAATTGCTACCTACTAGTTCTGACTTAAATTCGAGACAGTACTTCTGCCTTAAAGCATCAAAACTCTGTGAATCTTTCCATCCCGATTTGTCAGCGGCCATTTTGGATAAGATATTTTCAGATTTGGAATTGTTTGTTCCTAAAAATAACTCAATTGTGCTTGCAATTTGCAGATTATCCATAAAGGTTGCAGTTGCCTCTGTTGCAATCTTAGGATCATTGAATTCTTTAAGTGTGATCAGCCCTTTTTCAATTTCATTTTTTAGATTTGAAATTCCTTTAAGGAGGGCAATTTCGTTTTCTACAGATTTTAATTGCATCTCAAGGGCTGAATAATCTTTGCACCGATAATCCCAGTCAGCATTTGCACCCTCGGCTTTGGCGAAATTTGGAAAACCAATCGATTTGTTATCAAGTCCTAATGACTTTGCTTCAATCTTGTCGCAATCAGATCCGAAGCGACTCTTTTGGATGCGTTTTTCTAAATCTTCGGCGGTTTTTTTCAAGGCGGTACAGTCAGGCGTTACTGCCATTGCACTAAGGTAGGGAATTGCTAAAAATAGTGGCCAGAATTTCATACATTGATATTTTCGGCTATTTTGGGCAAGACATTTAGTCATTTATTGAAAGAGTCGGTAAAAAGAGGTTATCCGTGCCCCGAACTCATGAAAACTTCATCATAATTAATGAATTTTTGAGATTCGCCAAGGGATAGAAAGTAGTCCTCGGTAAATTTCATGGTATCCCCTAAATGTTGGCAACCGAAGATTTGTGATCTAAAGGCAGCAGCGTGGGGAAAGCCAGCAGCAAACCACACGATTAACTTTCTAAGCTGAACCAAGGTTGTTCTTTCTTCGGGGAAAATTTCAGTATTATAAGTGTAGAGTCGCTGTACCACTTCCCAATAATCTTTGCCATGAAAGATGGATCTTTTTTGTTTGGCGTAATTTGGGTCAAGTGATTCCAGAAAAATAAATGGATTTCTAAGCGCACCACGGGCAATCATGAGGGCATTACAATTTGTTTTTAATAATCTGTCTGAAACTCCATAGGGGTGATGAAGATCTCCGTTACCAACGAGAGGGAGTTTTTTTACTTCATTTAAATTTTCAATGAAATTCCAATCAGCGAGTCCAGTATATTGCTGGGTTCTTGTTCGACCATGAATCGCCACCCATTCGATGCCAGAGTCATGAGCGATTTTTAAAATCTCGGCTGCATTTAAATGGTTCGCATCCCAGCCTGTTCTGATTTTTATGGAGAGTGGGATTTTTATTTTGCTGCGTACTTTTTCAAACAGGGGAGCCAGTTTTTCAACTTCTTTCATTAGGGCAGAGCCCCCACCTTTAGTAACGACCTTATTAACTGGACATCCCATGTTTATATCAAGAAATTTTGGTCCATAATTTTGTGCGACTTCTGCTGCCCGCGACATGGCCTCCGCATCCTCACCAAAAAGCTGAAGACCAACATTTTTTTCTAAATTGTCAATTTTTAGCATTTCGAGGGTGCGTTGATTGGCATAGTTTATACCATGACAGGAAATAAGCTCTGAGACTGTTCCGCCAGCACCAAGGTCTTCCATCAGGAGTCTGAAGGGGATATTGCAAATTCCGGCCATCGGGGCCAATAAAAGTTTTGATGAAAAATCAACTGTCCCAAGTTTCATGGGCGCTGCTTGGGCCTGAAATTGTTCAATTTTATTGTTCAGTTCGGGGCTAAAGGGTGCTGGTTTCTTCATGCATGGTATTTAAACGAAGTCTATTGAACTTGCAATTGCTTTAGCATTTTTTTAATCATTCTCTTGTCTGATAATTTGAATCGGTTTATGGTTCGGGCCTAAATTGTTTGTACTCAGGAGTGTCCATGAAATTTATTTTAGTGTTCCTTGTTTTTGCTGCTCAATTCGCTATGGCCGATGAAACCTGCAGTACATGTGATCATGATTTCAGAATTTCTAGTAATTATATTGAAGCTAGTGGTAGAGGGGAGCATGTGAAAATCCCTTATGATCAAATGAGAACACTCAGCCAAAATAATCGAAATGATTTTAAAACTCTTGTGAATACATTGTTAGATCATACTAAGACAGATGAAGTGCTTTTAGCTGAAGAGGCTGCAAGACTTTATCGATTTTCTCTAACCGTAGCAGACGCAAAGGAAAATTTTGTGACCCTTAAGTATATTAAAGGATACGATGCTTCAGGAATGCTTGTCGTTCGTTTCATGATCACTGAGGAAGGTGCTTTCCGCTGCCAATAAATTCTGAATTACAAAAACATATCGTTTTTGATTGTGATGGGACGCTTATTAATACGTCCCATCCAGTCTATACTGCCTTTGAGGGAATCAAAGATCTTCTCTCAACTCTGTATTTAGACCATCATTTATACGTTTGGACTGCCCGAGATCGACTTTCTCTGCTTCGATTACTCCAGTTACATTCAATCCATACATATTTTGAAGGATTTTATACCTCCGACGATGCCTTCCCAAAGCCTCACATCAACGGCCTTTATGAGCTTCTTGGTCCCGTGGATAAGGGTCAAGTTTGGATCATTGGAGATACGACTCATGACATATTAGGTGCCAAAAATTATGGAGCAAAATCCATTGGTGCTTGTTGGAATAAGGCGGTTAAACCTGAACAACTAAAGCTTGCAGGCGCTGATTTTCTTTCTCATACCCCTAAAGAGTGCCTGACTTGGCTCATTCTTTAATTCGACACTTCGCGTTTCCTTGAAATTGATGTAAGCTCTCGCTGTTTGAAAATTGAGGAGACAGTCATGTTTGATAATTTAAGTGAAAAGTTTTCAGATGCTTTTCGCTCACTTCGTGGAAAAAGTAAAATCTCAGAAGAAAATATTGAGGAAACCTTAAAGGCAGTAAAAACTGCTCTACTTGAGGCCGATGTAAATTTCAAAGTCGTTAAAGAGTTTGTTGAGAAAGTTAAAACAGAAGCGTTAGGCGAAAAAGTTCTCCGTGGAGTTGAGCCTGGTCAGCAGTTTGTTAAGATCATGCATGATGAACTAGCTAATCTCATGGGCAAGGAGAATGAAGGACTAAATGTTAATCGCCCTCCTGTCATGCCTATACTTATTGTGGGACTTAACGGAGCTGGTAAGACGACTTTCGCGGGGAAACTTGCACTATTCCTTCGTAATAAAAATAAAAAAGATATTTATCTTATACCTGCAGATAATTTCCGTCCTGCTGCCAAAGATCAGCTCATCACCCATGCTAAAAATTTAGGTGTCGATTACTTTGATTCTGATTTGTCTCAGTCTGCGGTCGAAATCGTGAAGAACGGTATGGCCGAAGCGAGAAAGCTTCATAAGGAAATTGCGATTATTGATACCGCTGGTCGCTTGCAGGTTGATGAAGAACTTATGGGTCAACTCGTAGATGTTCGCAAGTCCCTCGATAATCCAGAAGTTTTGATGGTTGCTGATGCGATGACTGGTCAAGAAGCTGTTAACGTCGCGAAAGTTTTCCATGAGAAGGTGGGCTTAACAGGTGTTGTCCTTTCAAAAATGGATTCTGATGCTCGAGGTGGTGCTGCTCTCTCTATTCGCTATGTAACCGGAGTACCGATTAAGTTTATTTCTGTAGGCGAGAAGATGAAGGATCTTGATCCATTTCATCCAGATCGTTTGGCCAAGCGAATTCTTGATATGGGTGATGTATTGTCTTTAGTCGAGAAAGCTGAAGAGGCCATCAATCAAGATGATGCGATGGGGATGATGGCCAATCTTGAAAAAGGTAAATTCACCATCAATGATTTTGTAAAACAGATGGAGACGATCAATCGTCTTGGCTCTTTCGGTTCTATTTTAAAGATGATACCTGGCATGGGGGGAGCCCTCCGACAAATGGGTGATTTAAGTGCCGCTGAAAATGAAATGAAAAATATGAAAGTCATGATCAATTCGATGACTAAAAAAGAGCGTGAAAATACCTCTCTCATTGATAACTCTCGTCGTAAGCGAATTGCGGCTGGTTCTGGAAGATCTCTTCAGGATGTAACTCAGTTCTTGGAACGTTTTGAACAAATGCGTCAAATGATGGTGGGGATGATGGGGATGATGAAAGGTGGTGGATTGCCAAACATTCCCGGTATGGGTCCGGTGAAAGGCTTTAGACAGGCCCCGCAAACCCAACAACCTTTTGGCCAGCAGCCTGCCAAAGGTCCTAAAAAGGGTCAGTTCGGGAAGAAGTATTTTTGAGGGGTTAATGGCCATCGGTTTGACTTTGGCCGTTAGATAGACTATAAAACATAAAATTTTTTGTGTACTTTAGAGGAGATTTCCAAATGGTTAAAATTAGAATGGCCCGTGGCGGCCGCAAAAACCGTCCTGTTTATACAATCGTAGCTACTAATTCTCGTAGCCCACGTGATGGCCAATTCCTTGAAAAATTAGGTCAATACGATCCAAAAGCTACAGAAGCTATTAAATTTGTTAACGTTGAAGGTATCAAGACTTGGGTTACTAAAGGTGCTCAACTTTCTGATACTGTAAGAACATTGCTCAAAAATAACAATATTACGCTATAATACTGTTAACCCCTCGGTCTTAACTGTTCCCGGGGCAATGACCCTTTCAAGTAGGTGTTATGAGCAGTGAATTGAAAACTCTAATCGAGTTTGTCTCAAAAGCTTTGGTGGACATGCCTGAACGCGTGGAAGTCAATGAGATTGAGGGAGAGCAGACAACAGTCATAGAACTCAAAGTTGATAAATCAGATTTGGGTAAAGTGATTGGTAAGCAAGGAAGAACCGCAAGAGCATTAAGGACAATCCTAAACGCTGCTTCGACCAAGCTTAGAAAGCGATCAGTACTCGAGATTATTGAGTAAATTAAGTATTAGGAAAACATTTCGCCTCAACTTACCGGCTGGTTTCAGTCGAGTCAGTTGAGGCTTTTTTATTTTATGAGCAAAGAACAAGATAAAATGATCAAAATTGCGAATGTCTTTCACCCCCATGGGATTAAAGGTGAAGCAGAGCTTCGGTTGCTGAATGATAATCATGAAGACTCTATTCTGGAAGAAGGAATGACTGTTTATCTTTATCCTGCCTCTGAGAAGTCCCAGGTTTCAAAGGGAGGAGAGGAGTGGTTGATTCAGAAATTGCGCTTCGGCAATAAAGTTATTTGTTATTTTGAAGGAATAAAGGACCGCACTCATCTTGAGTCAATGCTTCCTTTTGAAGTGCGAGTTCCAAGAGAGGCGTTTCCAGAGGCCGGAGAGGATAAAGTCTATCTAGTTGATCTCATCGATTGGGATGTGGTGAATCCTAATGGGGATAAAATTGGAACGCTTGAGAGCTTTTCTGACAATGGAATGCAGTATCTCTTTGATGTACGTCTAAGCGATGGATCTCTTATTACGCTTCCTTATGTGGATGCTTTTTTTCCAAAAATTGACACCGAAAACAAGAATATTGTGATGATTCATCCGGAGTACACGGAATGATCAAGCGCATTTGGATCCTCACCCTTTTTCCTGAAATGTTTAAGCCATTTTTAGATTGCGGGATTGCTGGAGCTGCTTTTCGTGGTGAGAGAAGTGAAGACTTTAAATTTGAATTACACTTTGTGAACATTAGAGATTACTCCACGACAAAATATAAAAGTGTAGATGACTCTCCTTACGGCGGTGGCCCTGGTATGGTCATGCGAGCCGATATCTTAAAAGACGCTCTTCTCAAAGGTGTGCAAGAGGCCGGTGGCTATGAATCTCTAGACCAGCTTGAAGTGGTTTATACTTCTCCACGTGGAACGGTTTGGACGAATAAGGTCGCCCGCGATTTTGGAGTCAGCATTTTAGGAAGTCCCGATAAGGATATTGTGTTCATTGCTGGTCGCTATGAAGGGGTCGATGAAAGATTTCTTTCTAAATATGTGACGAAGTTTTATTCAATTGGCGATTATGTTCTCACCGGTGGGGAGCTTGCGATAATGACTATCCTTGATTCAGCGGTTCGCTTTGTTCCGGGCATTCTTGGCAACAAATTATCAAGTGAATACGATTCATTTGAAGATGGGATGATTGAATTCCCTCAGTATACCAAGCCCAGAGAATTTGAGGGGATGGAAGTTCCATCAATCCTTCTTGAAGGTCATCATAAAAAAATCCAAGAGTGGCAGCATCAAGAAAAACTTGCAATGACCAAAAACTGGCGACCTGATCTACTCAAAAAATAATCTACTATTGCTGAGGCACCTTTTGGATCAACGTAGTATCGTAATGTTGTGCTTCAATTCTTTTTAAAATGTCTTGGTAAGTTGCCTCTGGCAAAGTAGGGGTTCTGGCCATAATCCAGACATAACTTCGGTTCGGCACTCCGACCACAGTATAAGAGTAATCTGTCGCAAGATCCATCACGAGGTAAGGGAATTTAAGAGGCCAAAACATTTGGATGCGCCATTCAGCATTGGAAGTCTTATCGTGAATAAACGCTTTCTGAGGGTAGTTCTTTTTCTCGCCCTCGAAGGAATTTTTACGAAATTCAAAATTCACATCTATTCGATTTTCTTTTTCATTCCAAGTATATGTTTCAACTGCATTATGGGCACCTTTCTCAATGAAAGTGGGAATGTTGGCGATAACGTACCATTTGCCCATAAACTTTTGTATATCGACCTTGGGCACAGTCCTCACTGCAGGCTTGGGCGAATTAGAGCAAGAGGTAAGGAGACTCAATGTAATGATGAATAGTTTTTTCATTATGTCATTCTAGCCTATCTTCACATATTGGCCCTATGACATTTGTCAGACCAAATCCCATTGTCAGAGGCCACTTGAATATCTTATAAAAACAGGATGAGTTCATTCCCTCCATTTTATATCGGTCTCGTCCATGGTCCAATCCGTTCTAAGGATGGCAAAGAAATCACGACCTCAGTCACGAATCTGGATATCCATGACATCGCCCGTAGTGCTCGAACTTTTGGGTTCAAGAAATATTTTTTGATTACTCCGATTCTGAATCAACAGGCCATGGTAAAGAAAATTCTTGGTTTTTGGGAAGCTGACTCTGGGCTGATTTATAACCCAGACAGAAAAAATGCACTCTCTGAAGCGACTGTGGTGGATACCATTCAGATTGCGATTGATGAAATTACAAAACTAGAAGGGAAGCGTCCTTTTGTGGTTGTCACAGGCGCAAATTTTCCAAGCTATGATGGAAAAGAAAAGAACTTATTAGAAAAGATTAAAAATCTTAACGCCCCAATGCTTTTGCTATTTGGGACTGGTTGGGGGCTTACGCAATCAGTAACAGATTCGGCAGATTTCCGATTAGAACCAATCTTTGGCAATGCTGCGGATGGTTATAATCATCTCTCGGTACGATCCGCCGTGGCGATCTATTGCGATCGACTTGCACGTGCGCAGGAAGAAATGATCTAATTGCTCCCAACTCTTGACGAACTGCCTATAAATCTGTTATTTCCTACAGCCTAGAGATTTATTGCCTCACGTTTTGAATAGCTTAAAAGTGACGAATATTATCACGATTAATCTATGGCAGCTGAAGCCTCTGATCTCATAAATTTTCCCTTCCCTCTGGCCACATGTTGCGCGAATGGAAGGCTCGTCATTGAGAGGACGTTATGAATTTACTAGATGTTGTTGAAAAGATTTATGCTAACCCGAATGCAAAAACATTCGCACCATTCAGAACTGGTGACACTGTTGAAGTAGCTGTTCGAATTAAAGAAGGCGAAAAGACTCGTATCCAGAATTTCCAAGGGACATGCATAGCCATGAAAAACCCTGGTCAAATGAATGGCCACTTCCGCGTTCGTAAGATTTCTGACGGCGTGGGTGTTGAGCGTGTTTTCCCTTTCCATTCTCCAGCTGTTGAAGGCGTCAAGATTATCACTAAAGGTAAATCTCGTCGTGCTAAACACAACTATTTACGTGAGAGAACTGGTAAGGCAGCTCGTGTTGCTATTGATTACAACCGCGATTAATCTCGAGATTGAGAAACAAAAGAGGGCTCCGCAAGGAGCCTTTTTTTTTGCTAAGTGTTGATTATGATCGAATTAAAACTCATTGATTCATTCCCTCAAGAAATCATTGCTGTTGATGAAGTTGGGCGTGGTCCCTTATGTGGACCTGTTGTTATTGGTGCGGTTCGATTGAAAGTTCAGAGCAAAGACGAGCTCAAACGGGTTTTAAAATCTCTTAAATCTACCGGAATCAATGATTCTAAAAAACTTTCCTCTGCTAAACGTATAAACATTTTATCTCAATTAGGTCTTCATCTTTTAGACTATCGGCAGAATGATGCAATTAAATTTGGTGGGTTAAAAATAAACTATCTGACTTGGGAAATGGATCATCAAGTGATTGATGAAGAAAATATTCTTGCCGCTAGCCTCCGCGGGATGAAAGAAGCGGCATTGTATCTTTCAGAGGCGAAAAAAAATCTCACCACTGTACTTATTGATGGAAATAAGAAGTTGAGATGGGATAAAGCTTCACCCTTTAACGAGATCCCAATTATTGGGGGAGATCAGAAGTCGCTTTTAATTGGCCTAGCATCGATTGTTGCCAAGGAGAAGCGTGATCAACATATGAGAGATTTACATGAGCTCTTCCCGCAGTATGGACTTGCATCACACTTTGGATACCCAACGAAGTCTCACAAAGAGGCCATCAGGAAGTTTGGGCCATGCCCCTATCACCGAAAAACCTTTAAGGGAGTCAAAGAAGTTCTTGCCGAAAGGCCTTAATCAAGAGCTCAGTCATTCGAAAAATTTTCATCATAACTCAATTCCGCTTTTAGTATCCGCCCAAATTTTACGATCGAGAAATTTAGGACAGCTAGATCTTGTAAAATTGGATAAGAAGAATGGATTTTGGTTGATAGAAGTTTGCGAGGTTAAAAGTTCAAAAATTGGAGATGAAGCCTCATTGCGCTCTCAGGTCAAGCGACTGAAAGCCGCAAGTGCTTTTTTGGCATCAGTTTTGGGTCAACCAGTGAAACTTACTAAACTTGTCGGATAGCGTTTATCTTTTGCAAAAAGTCTCGAGTTTCATTAACCTAATCCTATGAGAAAATTCATCAGTTTATTCTTAGTTCTTTTCCTCTTTAGTGCCTTGGTTAAACCACAGCAGGCACGTGCTGAAATTCCACCCAAGGCCAAGGCTTTTTTGACGATGGCCGGATATGGAGCAGGTGGTGGCGCGCTGTTAGGTTTTGCAACTATGGCATTTGGAAATTCATCCCGTGCTATTGCCCAAGGTGCTTCATTGGGCTTATATGCAGGTATTATTTTTGGAACCTATGTTCTCGTGTCTCACTATCAAAAACAAACTGGTACTTATGATGATAATTCTTCTCCTTATCAAGACTCGAATGATGTTTATGGTGATGAGTACAATTCTGAAGAGGGTGGAGGAAGTGATTCAGATTCTGGTTCAAAGCGTGGAGGTTTTTTTGACCGCTTTAAGGCCATGCAAGATCCTAATTATAATCAAAATTTTACTTTTGAGTCTGAAAAACATCGCGGACCGCAACTACCACCAATCCACATTGATATTTTAAATTATCATTTTTGATAAAAAAAGGGCCTTACTGACCGGCCCCCCATTTTTCAGACAGTTCAAAGCTTTAGAAGCAACATGACAAATCCCTCCTTTTATGCCAAAGGAGGCACATGAAAAAATCTAGATTTACTGAAGAACAAGTTATCCATGC
>CANFNX010000011.1 GCA_947448495.1 Bacteriovoracaceae bacterium
AAGACTCTCAAGGACTACTAGCAGATATGATGTCTCAAATGAAAGATCTCCAAGGCCAAATTGATCGTTTGAATGGAAAGATTGAAGAACTTGAGCACAAAAACAAACAGCTTAATCCTGAAACGATCACGAAAATGAATGAAAGCCTAAATGTTCTTAAAACTCAGCAAGAAAATGAGAGTACTCAATTACTTCAGATTCAAAATGAATTAAAAGAACAGCGAACCTTTATTGAAAAGGTCACGGCTTCTTTAAGTCAATCAACTCATCATGAGTCTCCAAAATCTCAAAAAAAAAGCGCAAAAAATGAATTAAGTCACGCCTTAGAGTTAATTAAGAAGGACGCTTTTAGCGATGCGAGAGCGATTTTAGAGCCATTAATCGGCCATTCAAGTTTAACACCGGGTGAGCAAAACAAAGTTCTCCATGGTCTTGGTAAGGTTGAATACTTTACTAAAAATTATGATCAATCATTGATCTATTTCACAAAGATTTTTACGAAGTTTCCCAAAGCCAGCCTTGCTCCAAGCTGCCTTCTCTATATCGGAAGGAATCTACACAAATTAGATAAAAAATCTGAAGCCAAAGAAGCTTTTCAAAAGGTTGTTGAAGACTATCCTGGAACAGCTGAAGCTAGCGAAGCGAAAAAAGAACTGTAGGCATTTTTGAAAGACACTAAAAAGAAAATTATCTTAGGCATTGAAACAAGCTGCGACGATACATCAGTATGTATTCTCGAATGTCTTGGTCTAGACACAAAAATTCTCTCTCTTAATAGCTACAATCAAGATTTTCTTCTGGCAAAATGGGGTGGAGTTGTTCCTGAATTGGCAGCTCGAAGCCACCTCAAGGCTATTCCTCCTCTCCTGGAAGTTGCCTTTAAAGAATCAGCACTCCATCCGGAAGATATTACCGAAGTTGCCGTCACGACCCATCCCGGACTTGTAGGCTCACTCTTAACAGGAATTAATTTGGCGAAAACGTTCGCCCTGATCCATAGGCTTCCGATTACTCCAGTGAATCATCTTTACTCCCATCTTGAGGCAATCCATTTAACTGAAAAAATTTCTTATCCTTACTTAGGTCTACTTGTGAGTGGGGGTCATACAGTATTTTTTTGGGTCAAGGCCGCGGATCATATGGATGTTCTTGGAACAACTTTGGATGATGCTGCTGGAGAAGCCTTCGATAAAGGTGGAAAACTCCTTGGAGTTGGATACCCAGCGGGAAAAATCATTGATGACTTGGCTAAAACGGGAGACAAAAAGAAATATCAATTTCCCATTAGCTATCTAAGAGATAGACCTGGTAAAATGAGTTTTTCAGGTTTAAAGACGGCCCTTAGGGTTAAGCTTGAAAAGATGACAGCCGAAGACATTGAATCTGAAAAGAGTCACCTCTGTGCATCTTATCAAGAAGCCATCGTTCAAAGTTTAAAAATCAAAACTGTAGAAATTATTGAAAAAATTCTTCATCAAAACGTTCGTGATTTTAATACCCCACTAGTCATCGGTGGTGGCGTTGCTTGTAATTCTCGTCTCCGAGAAGTCATGCAAACAACATTTAAACATGTTCATTTTGTTTCCCCTCGATTTTGTACTGATAATGCGGGGATGATTGCGAACTGGGCAAGTCGAGTTCCACATGTAACTTCTCTCTTCCCAGAATGCTTAAGCCTGGATGCTCAAAGCCGCTTTGTGGAGAAAAAGTAATGGGTAAATTTCCTACGGCGAATAAAAGTTTCGGCCAACATTTTCTGAACAGCCCTACGGTGATAAAAAAAATTACTTCTCCCCTGCCTGAACATTGTGATGCCATTATTGAAGTTGGACCAGGGCCCGCAGTTCTCACTCCCCTCTTGGCCAGCTACAAAAAGCCATTTTACGTAATAGAAATGGATCAAAGATTTATAGACCTTCTTGCACCTGTCGTTGGAGCAGAAAATATTTTCAATCAAGATGCTCTCGAATTTAATTGGTCTCAATTTCTTGAAGAAAAGAAATTTCGCTCTATTTGGCTTGTCTCAAATCTTCCTTATAACGTCAGCGTTCCCTTGACATTAAACTTTATGAGGATTCCCCAGATCACCTCCATGACACTGATGTATCAGAAAGAAGTTGCTGAAAAAATCTTACCTAAAGATCTAAGAAACTCCATGGGATCTCTTCATGTTTTGATGCAGTCTCAGTTTGACTTATCTCACGTGGTCTATGCGCCTCCTGGAGCTTTTATTCCACCACCCAAAGTGGACTCTCAAGTACTCTCATTTAAAAGAAAATTAGAACCGGTAATTCCTCTTTCTGAGATCGATGATTTCGAAAGCTACTTGAGACTTATTTTTGGCCAGAAAAGAAAGCAATTGGGTGGCATCCTCCGTAAGGAATGGGGAGTCGAAAGAACTCAATCTGCTTTTGAACAGTCGCATCTGTCTTTAGAGATACGTGCGGAAGCCTTAACCTTTAAACAAGTTATTAACTTATATGAAATTTCTCGTCGTCTTCTTACTTAGCTTTGCCCATAATGCCTGGGCGTCACTCCCTGAACTTTTTGGTCAATCCACTGAAAGTCTGGCGATAGGGAATCAGGCCCAGAGAGAGTCTGCAGCCAATAATTATCAAGCTCCGGCCTTGCAAGGTTATTCAAAAACGACTCTATTTAGTTTTGATAGTTTTTATGTGAACACTGATTTTAAAGACATAAATAACATTTACATCAAAAACTCAACGAATACTGTCAACACTCTCCAACGTGGAAATGTTAAAGTTAATTCAACTCCATCAACACTTTTTGCTGCCCATCTTTCGACTCCCCTTATTGATCAAGTAGGACCCAAGTTAAACTTCTCACTTTTTGCTCCACTGGACCGACTCATGGAAGCGGACTCTGGAGATCCTTATCTCCCTCGCTATGTCATGTATCAGAATCGTTTTTTAAGACCTGTGATGCTTTTTAATATCGCTCAAAGTTTTGAAGACTGGAGTTTTGCATTAGGGGCCCAATCAGGTTTTCAATCCACGGGTGAGGCATATTTTATTACTCGCACGACTCCTGGGAGCCCGAGCCTGGCCAAGATTAGTTTTAATGCTAAACCGACCTGGGGAGCCATCTTCTCGGTTGCGAAAAAGAATCAAAATCAAGTAACTCACCTGACTTTCCAACAAGAAATGAAATCGAAACTAACAAACCGAGCGACTGGTGAAACAGAAGTCTTTGGTGCAGGAGTTGGTCAATTTGATTTCGATCTGACCTCACTTCTCTACTATGACCCTTTGATTATTAGACTTGGTCATCAAGTTCACCTAGAGGAAAATAGTTTTTTTTTCTCATTTGAGTTTCAAGAATGGGATCATTATCAAAGTTCGAGTTTAAACTTGAAAAAACTCGGCGGCACTATCAATGGATCACAAAATTACGAACATATTAAGACGAAAAATATTTTCATTCCTAAAATTGGATTTGAACACAAAATAAATAAAAACTGGTCGGCAAAAGCGGGTTACTTTTATCGTCAAAGTCCGATTGACCAACATAATCTCAAGAACTCAGGGAATTCTCTGGATAGCGACAAACACGTTGCATCTATCGGTATTGGCCATAAATTCTCTTTACGCCAAAAAGTGATGGGATTGGATTTTGCCTATCAAAGTCATTTTTTAAAATCATTTAAGGTCTACAAAACATCCAACAGGGAAGATGGTGACCCATCTGAACCAAAGATCGGTTCGCCAGGTTATCAGGTTGGTGGTATGATTCACGTTCTGAGTCTGGGTTTAAACTGGAAATATTAATGGGCGTAAAGATTATCTGTAAAAATCAAAGAGCAGAATATGACTTCTTCATCGAAGACAAGTATGAATGCGGTATAGTCCTTCAGGGGACCGAAGTTAAGTCGCTGCGTCAAGGCAAAGGTATTATTAATGAGGCCTTTGTGACAATCGATTCACAGGGTGAAGCATGGCTCCAAAACTCTACCATACCGCATTATGACTTTGGTAACATCAACAACCATCCAGAAACCAGAAAGCGTAAGTTGCTGTTAAAACGAGAACAGATTCATCAAATTGAGAAAAAAATGGCCATCAAGGGTTTGACTGTCATTCCACTTGCCCTCTATTTTAAAGATTCTCTAGTGAAGTGTGAAATTGCACTGGCAAAGGGTAAAAAACTCTTTGATAAGCGTGACACATCGGCTAAAAAGGACGTAGAGCGCAAAATTAGACAGGGGCAATACGAATAATGGAAACATCATTAGAAAACGTCCGCAGCATTCATCTACTTAATCAAACTAAGGTTTTCTCCCATGAGGAAGCTATGGATATGATTCCCCTATTGATGCACATCTCATCAAAAACGAAACGCGAATTAAATGTTCTCAATTCTCAATTAAGTTTTTTAAAAACAAATTCTGAAAAAGCTATCGCGATTCAGGAAAAGATTAATGTTGGGGTTCAAGCCTGGTCTGACAAAATTAGAAGATTAGGCGCTGTTCCTGTGTCCCTCTGTAAAGTTCGTATTCCAGGAGAAGATGGTCAATATCTTTGGGAATACCCTGAGAACCGTCTTTTCATGCAGTAAAGAGCTCCCACACACCTTCAATTAAAACTTTTGTCCCCATCAAACCTAAAAGAATATTGAGGATGAGATTAAATTTCTCGTCTGAAATCTTTTTAGATACAGGTATCGACAGGCCCACACCTAGCAGGGACGCCAGGATCAGTAAAAGCACGTCCTCTTTTAAATTATAAAAATCTATTCCCGCGGCTCCCCAAAAGGCGAAGATCTTTGAAATCTGCAGCATTGCTTGACCAGCACTTTTAGTTGAAAGCATGCCTTCACGAGAAATTTTTAAGCGATTAAAAAACGGCATCACAAGTGGCCCAACCGCTCCCACAAAGACTCCTGCAAATCCTGAAAACATTCCGAGCCAAATAAATGTTTTAAATCGAGGCTCTCCCTTTGGCCTGAAAGAAAATGGAAGAACAGAAAGGAGAATGAAGGAACCGACTAAAATTTTGAGCCAACTTGGATTAACCAAATGAAAAATTTTTGCTCCAAACCAGGCGGCAGGAATCATGAGACTTGCATAACTCACAACGACTTTCCAATTCACGGTCTTAAAAAAAATCCCCGCTCGTAAACTATTCGCTGTAAGTTGTGTAAAGCTGTGAAGAGGAATGGCCATTGCGGGAGGAAAAACCAGGAGTAAGCCTGCGAGGATAAGTGTGCCTCCTCCCATCCCAGTCAAACTCGAAATAAAGGCGCCAACAGTGACAAGGGCAAAAAGCAAGAAAGAACTCATCACCAGCCTTTGTAATCCTGGTAAAGTTGTATTTTTCTTCTCATGGCCTCAAAGGCAAGTGAAATCTCAAAGGTAAAAAGTTTTGAGATTTTAAAGTATCTATCAAAATTTGCCTGAAAATCTTTTTCAATGAACTCAGCAGTCTTTGGATCTTTTAAACCTTTCCTGTGCCCTTTACCGAGCTCAGACCCAACCGAGGCTGCAAAATCACAAAGTTCATCTTTATCTAAGAACTTTTTAACTTTCACGGCGAAGCTAGGAATTTGTCGTCCCCAGTATTGTTTATTTTGAAAAGTACAATACCCTAGGCGCTCCTCCATTCCATCTGCAAAAATTTTACTGGCCTCAATCATTCTCAAACCATGATGCTCAAATGGAGAATAGAAAAAACGATTATTTTTTTCTTCGTAAACTTCTTTGATATCTAAAAGGATGGCATCGTTATGGGAATCTGGATTTTTTGGAAAGAGTGAGATGATAAAATGTTTTTTGCCAAGACTTCCAGGAGTGAGACCTGCTTCATCGACATAATATTCATTTAAAAGATGCAGCTCATTTCTCGATTCAAGAAACTTCTTCAATAATCCAGTCACGACCTCGCTGCGGGAATTAATTCTAAATTCTCTCATTTTCTTGGCCCATTTTTTATTAGCGGCCAGGTAATCTTTCGTCGTTAGCTGCCAACGCTCCGGGGTGACTTCTTTGAGCATTTTAAGTTGCTTATGGGGAATATCAGGGTGAAGAAAATGGGTAAAATAAGAATCGATGAAATACTCCACGATTCTTCTATCGAGATATCCATCGTTATCCTCTCTTCTCAGAGATAAAGAGCTTAGAAATCGAATAATGTCCCAGCAATAAGGTCCCATTCTAGATCGATCAAAATCCATCATGGCAGACCCACGAGAGGTTTTTACATAATTATCGATGTGCGGATTCCCATGAATAAATGTTGTAGGAACCTTGGTAAGATCAACAAATCTTTGAAGTTTGGCCTGCATAATTGGTCCGGCCATTCGAAAGAATAGATAACGCGCCTCTTTTCGAGGCATAGGTGAAATACTTAACCGTTTTTGAAAGATTTGGCCTTGTCGTAAATACTCTTCCATATATCAACTATTGAGCTTAATCGAGTTGAGGTCAACAACAGAATTCACTTCCATTCATTATTAAGTTAATATAGCCCCGATGAAGGAAAAATTAAGAAATCACTTTTTAAATCTGGGGCCTAGAAGATTTGTCATTTTGGCAGTCATTGCCCTTATCATCCTTGATCTACTCACGGCCTATTACTTTCGACTCTCATGGGAAACACGGGGTCTTTCCAAAAGTCTAGTCGCCCTATCCATTGGTCAGGCAAAATTTAGCGTTTCTGATTTTTCTCAAGAGACTCTTTTAGAAATGTCAGGACTTGTTAATCAAACGATCGATTTCCTATTGATTCTGCTGATCTTTAATAATTTATTTTTTTATTTCTTCTATCTTAAAAAGAAATTATGGGCCCAATCCTATGTTCTTTTTTACACTCTCAGCGCTGCGGTTCTATCCTTAACCATGATCTTTGATAATCAATTAGGAATAGGATGGTTATTATTTAATATCGCCACGATCCCTACCTATATGTACCTTTATTTTGGAGTGAAACTCTTAAAACCTGAAACTATCCTTGTGCCAGAAAAGAAGGCACAATAAAGTTTCCGCCATCTGAAGTTCCCCACTCCGGAATTTCCCGCAGTCCATTCATGAGCATTCTCTGTCCAACGACCGAAAGAATGAAAGAATCAAAGGCTTGTTCATTTTTTATGATTGTATCTAAATCGTTTTCATAGATAAAAATATCCATCTGTTTTTCAATTTGCTGGACGATAAGTTCTCGAGCAGAACTGGCCAATTCAAGATCAAAAAGTTGAAGGAGTGTGGATTTTGAAATTATCCGGGCACGATAAAGTTCTATTAAGCAGATTTCAATGCTTGATTCATACATTTTAAGATCACGTGGAAGATGCCTGACAAGATATTTCAGCCTTGCTAAGAGCATGACTGAAACATTCCCAAAGGAATCGTAAGACATCTTAAAAACCTCTAACAATTGGTCGTAGTAATTTTTCCAAATCCAAAAATCGATTGGACGATGCCAATAAGGAACAAACCCTTTACGCAGTTTACGTTTAAAGGATCTTGATAGCATGTGCTCATCAGCATTCTTTTTAGTGAGATTTTTGGAGTAATCAACCTCTAATGAAGCGACTCGATCTTGTTCATACTTTTTAGGATTTACACGCTCATACTCCGCATCCTCATCCAAAAGTTTTTTCATTTCTTCTCGGACTTCCATAACCTCTCGTCGCGGACAGGCATGAGCACCGGAACAGCTATTTAAACAGGCTTCTTCACACGGGGGCCGAGACAGAGGAAAATCGACAATCAGTTGCCGAAGTTCATATTGCTCCACCCATGATGCAATAATTTCATCACGGTCGCGAATCTCTTCATCCTTAACTTGATGAAGAGATTTTAAAAACCAACGTTTTTTTTCTGGATAATACTCAAGAAGAGAAAGAAAAAAATTCTCTCTACGTCCACCGCCAAGACTCATTCCTGCGACATTTTTTGGTTGGGTGCCCAATGTGTATCCTCTTATAGAGGCGACTCAACCTTAAACGGAAGGATCTCCATCCCATGGGCCCGAACTTTGGTTTCAATCACATTTGGATCAAGACCTTTATGGACCAGGATAAAGCAGCCACCGCCGCCAGCGCCGCACATCTTTAATCCTAACACATTTCCTTCATTTTTTAATTCTGATGTAAATTGACGAATTTTATCAGTCGTAATTCCAGGAAAGAGCTTTTCACGCTCAAGCCCCTCTTGAGCAATATTTTGAAGCATCTCATCCCATTTACGCTCTTTAAGTGCAATGTAAGTGGCGTGAGAAATCTGGGCAATACGATTAAGCCCCTCGACAACTTCTGGTTTTTTATCAAAAAAGCCTTTATAAACTTCCCAGTTATTGATCCCAGAAGCTCGGGATTGACCCGAGGAGATAAGAGTCAGATGGGTTTCAAGGATATGTTTCAGTTCATCTGAATAGAGCTGCTCCACCTTGATTTCACCTTCAACTCCTTTAACTGCCAGCACTCCACCTGTCAGCGCCGGAAAATAATCTTGGTAGCCCGCCATTCCCTGATTTAAAATTCGGCTTTCAACTGCTTTCACCCGAAGAACAGCATTCAAACGATCATAGTTGTAACCTGTAAAATTACAAAGAGCTCGATAAAGGGTCACCCCCATCGCTGAAGAACCACCAAGCCCAGATCCAGCTGGTGCACCCGAAGAGAGTTCAAGTTTTAGACCAGAATTAATATTAAAGAGCCTCAGAATTTGAAGAACAAAAGACATTTCAGCAAATTCTTTTGTGTAAACGACGCGATCTTCAGTTAAATCCTTCGACTCGTATTTGTAAGTTTTATTATAATCTTTGGAATGAATTTCAATTCCATCAAATGCTATCTTGGAAAGGGTGACAGAAGCTTTTAAACCTGTTGCCACATTTAAAGTAACGACATTTTTAATAATAAGATTGATGGGCTCAATATCAAGTGTTCCACCAACAAGATCAACTCTTACACTACCCTGATTAGTTACCTGCATTTAACATTCCTATGTATGGGAGTTCACGATAGCGGCCGGCATAATCTAGGCCATAACCAATGACAAACTTATCCTCAATTTCAAAACCAAGATAATCAATATTCACTTTATGCTTTAATTTGACCGGCTTGAAAAGTAGAGAAGCAAGTTTGACAGTCTTTGGCTTTCGAACGTGCATCATATCCATCAGAGTTTTAATCGTAAGTCCGGTATCAACAATATCTTCCACGATTAAAACATTCTTGCCTTCAATATTGGCCGTGATATCCATCTCGAGGCGAACATTGCCAGAACTATTGGTGGAATCTCCATAGGAAGAAAGTGAGATAAACTCAAGAGAAACTGGACGATTAATTTTCTTAATGAGATCAGAACAAAAAATAAAGGCTCCTTTCAGAACACAAATGACAATCAGATCCTCATTTTCGAAATCTTTTGTGATCGCTTTTCCAAGTGCCTCAATTCGAAGTGAGATTTCCTCCTCCGTTATAAGGGCTTCAGGGGTATACATTTCCATAGTTTTCTCCTAGCAATACGAGTTGTTAAGAATCTCTCCTAACCCACCCGCACCTGGTACAATATATTGAATAGAATTTAAGCCTTTTTCTTTTGCCCACAATTTTCCCGGTATTTCTTCAAGAGCTTCCCTAGTAGACAAACCGCGATCTAGTCTCAACGTAAAGATTTTAAGATCAGGACAACTTTTAGTCACGCGCTCGATATATTCCGGGGTAATAATCAAGTGCATGGCCACAATCATTTTTGGACAACCACCAACATGATTTTTATAGTGATTGTAGACTTCTACAATCGTACCACCAGTTGCTCCCATCGGGTCTGGTAAAAGAACAATTGCCTCATCAACATCGCCACCAATTTTAGAACCAGAAATATTTACGCCAGTCACTTTACCTTCCTGATCACTTACTCGGGCGACATAGAAATGGTCCTGTCTAACGCCACTCGGACGTAGAAAATAGTTAAGTTTCTCGTAGCAGATATGTGAGGGAAAAGTTCCCGCTCGTGCCAAATCAACAATCACCGCGCGAGATTGAGGATTTACAATTTCTCCCTCATAAATGGCTTCAGGGTGTGAAGTTTTCATTCTTGTTTCAACTGAAGCACTGACTCTGGGAAATTGACTGTCAATGACCTGATCGAGAAGGTAATTATACAGCATTGAGACAATATGATTGATTTGGGGTTGCTCTGTTGCAGGAGAGCCTAATTTTGCGAGCAAAGTCAGCATTAAAGGAGAAGAAAGAATATGAACATTTTCTCCATAATAATGGACCTGTTCATTGGTCTTAAAGCTTAGTTGCTGGTGTTGAAAATCTTTTGCCATGGTGATTTAGGGTACCATGGCAAAATAAGAAATGTCTCTAGTTTGAAAGTTGAGCGAGAGGCTTAATCTCTTCATCTAAGGGAAGAAGAGCTTGCTCCTCATGCTCATCATATTGATAGTGGCCACGGCAACGTGCTTCATAAGCATCAGTCTCGCCTAGTAGAACTCGATCTTTGCAAGCACTGAGCCTCTGTGAACGAGTCGCCGGAGCACCACAAACAGTACAAATAGAATGAATTTTCATGACTTCATCTGCTAGCGCCAGGAGTGTCGGCATTGGACCAAAAGGCTGGGCACGATAATCAAGATCTAAACCAGCACAAATAACTCTATACCCTCGTGCCGCCAACTTCGTCACAACTGTAATTATGTTTTCATCAAAAAATTGCACTTCATCTATCGCTACCACTCGAGTGGAGTCCTTAAGTCGAATCAAGATATCAACCGCATTCTCTACAGGCTCAGATTTAATTGCTTGAGATGAGTGAGAAACAACATCTTCCTTATCGTAACGAACATCAATAGCAGGTTTGAAAATTTGAACTCTTTGCTTGGCAATTTGAGCACGTTTCACTCGACGAATCAGCTCTTCTGTTTTACCAGAAAACATTGGACCGCAAACAACTTCAATTGAACCATGAAAGTACTGGTGCGTCACAGGGTCATCTCCTCGAAATAAAATTACTTTTGTGTGTAAAACAATAGTTCCAAACAAACGAAAATCTGACAATCACACTTGGTTTTACAAAGGCATGAATTCCCGTGGCCGTAAGAAAATATCAGGGACTAAAAGACTGAAACTAAACAAATTACACTGAATATCAGCACGCTAAAGACAAAAGCCGCAATTAAGGTTGGCGTTAAAAGAATGACCCAGGCGAGGGACCTTGAAGCTCCTAAATTAGAGCGCAATCCCGCATAAAGCAGAAAATAGTAGAGAAAACTTTGAATGAAATCACCAAGAAAAGGAATAACACAAAACAAGTTCGAACTAAGAGCATGAGTCGTGATCTGATCAGCAATCTCCTCATGAGGTAACTCTGGGTTCAACCATTTACTGAAAATCCTAATAACCCATGACCAAACCTCAGTCATGACAAAAGCGGCAATTGGAAAAAAGATAATATCGAGGGCAGCTGAAAAAAGGACAAAGTAGTAAGTCGAAATACCAGAGCTATAAACGATATCCTGAAGAACAGGAAAACTTTCACTCTGAAAACGCAGAAAGGCTTGCAAGAAAAAATTTATAATGACGATTTTCCCCACACCCCTGATGAGGGCAAAGATCCATGAAATCCCTAGCGCTTCAGATAAATTAAGGGGCTCAAAAAGATGTTCACCATGCCCAGGCAGGGCAAGATGATGACGGAATTGCTGATGAATCCTAAAAGGATGAATCAATACCATCAGATACGTTTCGAACAAATCAAATAAATGTCTCACCCTACTACTTTAGCACATCCGCAAAAGTTGCGAGAAAAGAATTATTTAAATAAAAGAAATGCGCCTTAAAACCTCTAGTCAAATTAACAAGTATAAGCTCCTCTTGCTTCTTCCAAAAAAGTATTTCCTGACCAAAAATTTCAACTCTTAGATGGGAACCTGACAAAAGTATCTTTTTTTCAGAGTTAGTTAATTGAGAAACTCGATCGGCCTGGTCCTTGTCGCCTAAATTCAATAGGTATTCGAAGAGCAGACTCATCTTAGGGGAGTCGACTTTGAAGGCCGAAGTTTCAAACCCAAGTGGCTCACTATTTATAAGGTTAACATAAGCCGATTTATCGTCTTGCATGAAATGGACCCTCGTTTTTGAAAAGGGTTTTAGAACCGAATGCGGAATGACTTTTTTGTCCCAAAAATCCTGAAGATTTACAAAAAAGGGTTTTAGCGTTCCCCCAATCATGAGCCAAGCTCGCTTGTTTTTGGAATCAACAATGTAAGAATCGGCTGATCGTGAGGAGTTTAACCAAAGCTCCCAAATCTCTGACGAGTGATCACCAAGAAAAGAGATTTTTCCTAGAAGATGCTTTTTTATTGACTCGCTATAGGTGACTTCCTTCTTGAGAGTGACTTGCGTAAGGAGAGAAATAAACTTGTCACCAATTTTGTCATGTACAGATATCCCTTCAATTGGCGGCGGAACTGTTTCATTGGATTTTAAATTAAGTTCAAAACTGGGGCGACTTTCTAATTCGATTAAAATTTTACCCGCAGAAAGAAGTGGGTAATAACGAAAGAGTTGGGTTTCAATCAAGTTGGTAAGTTTTAGACCAAATAGCTTTTTAAAGTTTTGGTATTTAATCTCAGCAAGTTTTGTATCGTCATCTGTGATTTCCCCACTTGTACCATCGATGGTGGCAATCATGATTTGATTTCCTCTTGCCAGATAAAACCCCTGACGATCAAAAGTTAAATCCCCTAATAGAAAATCCTCATTATTCACCTTGAAAGAAAGTGCCGTAGAAAAGAAAGTACCCTTATCACCTGTAATTGTTTTTACTTGCCGTATTGAGTATAGTTGCTTTTCGAGTTGATGAAGGGAATTATGCGATAGAAGCTGAGCACCACTCCACCACTGCTGGTTTTTCTTTGTAGCCTCAATATCTCCCCACCGAATGTAATGAAGATCTTGGCCCGAGAAAAGGAGATCTTTGGTTAATGATTTGTCAAAATCAGAACGTATTCGCTTTTCATGAAAAAAGTAAGTGCCGATTAATAAAATGATTAAAATTCCAACTAAACTCAGGTTTTTTTTCATAACACTCTTCGACGTCTATAGACAAATATGGCCGCAGAGAAAAAGACAATTGGCACAATAAGAATAGCTATAACAAATATCAGTTGAATATGTTGAGCACTTAGGAAGACAGGGAACTCCTCAACACCTGGCCTATTTAAAGAAATTAACCCCTCATCTTTAACTAACCAGTTCAGAGAATTTAAAAATAAATGAGGGTTACCTGTTTGGTTTTGATAAGCATTAATTAAGAATGAACTAGATCCTAACAAGATGAATCTTGAATCAAGCACACTCCCTTGACCAACTTTTTCACCAATCCCAATTAATCCAATCGGTCCTTTTAGGTCCTCATTTTCTTTAAAGACAGCCTGACCTTTGACAGCTGCTTTCAAATCTGTTTCTGCCCAGCTACCAGGAAAGGCGGAGGTAAAGGCCAGGATGGTAGCAGCATCATTGCCCTCAAGAGTCGAGACAGATGAACTCAAGGGAAAAACTGTTCTTAAATTAAAATTGGCCGTAATCGGGTGGTTTGATTCATACCTATTGATGACTGGTATAGTTGCCTCAGACCCCTGAACAGTCGAGAGACGATCAATCACAATATCTTTTCCGAGCTTAAGACCGTATGGCCGCGCTAATTTAGTTAAGTTGTCATAAACTTCAGACTTAAAAGCAGGTGCTAAGGCGAGATAAACACTCCCCCCAGACCCAAGGTAATTTTCAAGCTGCTTAATTTCAGAATCAAGAAAACCTGAGATCGGACCAAAAATCAAAACAGCTGAGGCATCTGTAGGTATTTTTTGAGTTTGTGTTAAGTCTAAATCTCGAAGCTCATAATTTTGATCCTTCATTCGCTGGCAAAGATCAGATATACCTTCTTGCGTTTTAACCTGACACGATAACTCTTGATGACCCGTGATCATATAAAGCACAATTTTATCTTTCTTAATCACTTTTAGAATCGCATTAGTCACAGAAAGTTCACCCGTCATGGCAAATCGTGTTTCAATATTTTTGGAAGCAACGATAATGGTTCCATTTTCCGTAATATTTTTCTCGCGCACTAAATCTGGACGAACATCTGTGTCAACAGCGTTTAGTTGTATATATTGACTCTTGGCCTCATACAGTTTTAAAACATCTAAGATCGGCTTCCATTCTTCTCGCTTGGCATATAGGGTAAGAGATAAAGGAGACTTGACCATTGAAATAATCTTTAATGTTTGCTCGGTTAAACTGTTTCGCTTTTCCTGAGTGAGATCAAATTCTTTATAGTTTTTATTACCTAGATAGTTCAAAACCCCAACAATACTGAGAACTAGTAAAACGTTGAAAACATGAAATAAGACATTCCTAAAATAATGGCTCTTTATAAATGAACGAACCTCTGCCCAACGTGTAAGGATAAGTAAAAGAGCAAGTGTGACAGAAAAGATGCTCAGGCCAATATTCAAGGTTTTGTATTCGGGAGCAGAAATCCAGAGAGAAATAGCTGCCAGCGTCACCAAGACATTTACAATCACCCAAAGTGGGTAGAGAAAATTTTTCATCACCAATTCCTCCGTCCAAGACTCTTCACTGTCAGAAGACCAAAAATGAAAACAAAGCTCAGATAATAAATAATATCTTGCGTTCCTATGCTTCCTCGCAAAATTCTCTCAAAATGAGAGGTGATTCCAATATAAGTAAAGATTTCAGAAATGACATAATTTGAATTTAAATGCCCTCCCCATGTGATCATCCACAGAAACATGATTCCAAGGATAGAAAGGAGAGATGATACAATTTGATTAGCAGATATTGATGAACAAAAAACGCCCAACGATACATAGGCCAAAGCATTTAGAATTACGGCGAGATAAGATGATCCAAGCATACTAAAGTCTTTGATACCTATTCCCCATATCACAATAGGAAAGATGATAGTCATCACGAGCAAACTCATAACCAACAGCAAAGCAGCAACACCTTTTGCAAGAACTAACTGCCAATCACGAATCGGTGAAAGCCAATAGAGATCAATCGTCTCCATTCTCCTTTCCTCAGAAAAAAGCTTCATTGTTATGATAGGGACAAAAAAGAGGAAAAGAAAATTTACGTTCGCGAAAAACTTTAAAACTACTTCTTCTACAAAGGAAATCTGTTCTGTGTAATTTGGGGGCAAACTTTGAATACCATCAGAATAGGTCACCAGGAGATTAAAGAAAATGATACCACTAATAAGAGAAAAAAGACCTATCAGGACATAGGCCAGTGGTGAAGCAAAATATGACTCTAATTCTTTTTTGATTAATGTGAATGTCATCACTTAGTCTCCGTCATATGTAAAAAGATATCTTCCAGTTCTGGCGACTCCACATGCATCGTTTGAAGTTTAACTCCATGTGAGATCAGAAATTTCGAAAGCTCATAACGAATATCCTTATCCTGGTGAAAATTGATAAGAAATTGTTCTTCATTGTTTAGGACATGGTGATGAGTGATCTCGTAAGAACCGAAAGAGGTTAGATCAGGAAGTTTTTCTGAGGGTCCAATACCTACCTTTAATACTAGTCCTTGTCGAAATTTCTGATGAATTTCACTCAAGTCGCCAGACGCGCGTATTTTACCTCTATGGATAATCGTTATCTGATCACAAATTTGCTCAACCTCACTCAATATGTGTGAAGAAAATAGAATCGTTTTTTGACCGGCGAGCTTTTTAATAAAGTCTCTTAGTTCAACCACGGCCTGAGGGTCTAATCCATTTGTAGGCTCATCTAAAATTAAAAAAGGAGCATCATAGACGATCGCCCCACCAAGACCAACTCTTTGCCTAAATCCCTTAGACAAATTCCCTATTAATCTACTCTTCACTTGCGTTAGATTTAATTCCTCCATGACTTTTTCTACTTTTTCTTTCACATGCTGAACACGATGTAACTTCGCTACAAAACTCAAATAATTTTCAACCTTCATATCGAGATAAAGTGGGGCATTCTCTGACAGAAGACCAATAAGATTTTTAGAATCATTTTTTTCTGGTGAAATTTTCTGACCAAAGAGCCTAATTTCACCGTCCGTGGGTAATAAAAGACCAGCTATCATTTTCATAGTGGTAGACTTCCCGGCACCATTTGGGCCAAGAAACCCATGAATTGATCCAGACTTCACCTGAAAAGACACATTTGAGACAGCTGTACGACCAGGATATTCCTTAGTGACACCATCAACTATTAAAATTTTTTCCATATTTATTTCCGATTCAGTATGACCCAACTACAATTAAATCTTTAAAGTGAATCAACACTGTAGTTCCTGGCTTAAGTGCCGAAAAGCTCATTACACTATGACTATTTTAGATACTTTTAAGTCAAGAATACAAGCCGCAGATAAGATTCTTATCACAACTCACGAATTCCCTGACGCTGATGGCATCGGGAGTGAAATCTCGCTCTGTCTTGCCTTAAGAGAACTGGGCAAAACTGCATATTGTGTGAATGAAGAGTCCCTACTCGATAGATATCAATATCTTGATCAAGATCATACTGTTATGGGGCTCAAAAAATTTCAAGAGTACCACAAAGACTTTAGACCAGATCTAGTCATTGTCGTTGATACCAATACAAAGGCGAGAATCGGCCAAAATCTGGCCAAATACCTCGACGAAGCCACAACCACCCTTTTTATCGATCACCACCCTTGTCGAGGAAGAGATCTTTCAACTCATTGTATAGATGTTTCAGCGGCAGCTACCGGTCAGCTGGTTGGAGAAATGATTGAGTATATCGGGGTAAAATTTACTAAAAAAATCGCCTTACCTATCTATACCGCTATCATCATCGATACTAGTTCTTTTAGATACCCAACCGTATCGGCAGCAACGCACTCTCTTGTCTCGAAATTGATGGCGACAGGAATTAATCCCCCTGAAGCCTACAATGGCATTTATGGAACAAAAAAAATTATTCACATGCATTTGCTATCAAAAATATTAAGCTCGGCTGCCACAAATAAAGAAGAGACCATTGCCTGGATGTTGCTCAAGAAAGAAGATATTGATCAATTTAAATCCGATATCGAAGATACCCACGCTTTCATCAATCATTTACTTGTCCTTAATAACATTAAAATTGCTATCATGTTTAGAGATGATGGCGACCAAGTTAAAATGAGTCTTCGCTCATCCGGTGATGTTGATGTAGGGCTTGTCGCCCAGTCATTGGGTGGTGGTGGACATAATCACTCCGCCGCAACAATCTTATTCAGAGAGAATGGTGAGACGACAGAGGCTTTAATTAAAAGAACAGTGAGCAAAGTAGAATTAGTTCTTTTGAGCTTCGCCCAAGCCTAGTTAAGCGAGCGATACATAAATCCAAAAATCATGAGGACCACAAAAAATGTCATGACGACATTCTGAACCTTTTTAAACTTATTACGGACTTCAGTGGCATCACTCGGTTTATAATGTTCCTGAGCAACCTCATCGAAATCAGGGGCCTCAAGCTCTGGATAAATTCCTAAATCTGCCAGCTTCGACTTCGCGGTGTCAGGTAATTTATTAAATTCATCATTGGGAATTTCAATTTGATAAAAAGAAGTGTCACCTCTTCCGCCCTTGGCCTTTACGTTCTCAGTTGATCCTCCAGCGGCATCGACGTGATATTGAGTCTTATGCTGATCTAGAATCTTGGTGATAAGATTAATTTCGTGTTGTGAAAGTCCAATTGTAATCATTCGTTTTTTTCCAGAAATTTGACCATCCGGGACTTAAACAATCTTTCATTCCATTTCAAACCGAAACGCCTCAGCGCTCTTCTATCCATCGAAAGATAAGATGCTTCAATCTCATGATAAATCGAGTTTATAGTATCGTGATTAAATTCACTCATAAAATAAGTGCCTTGAGTGAGGAATTCTCTATTGAGCTTATTGTCTATGACAACCACCGGTCTACCGGTGCAGAGAGCTCCAAAAGCTTTTGCAGGAAAAAACGTTGTAGAAAAAGACCATATCGCTTTGGCCTGATGAGAGTACATCGCACTGGTCGCTTCACAATGATCCCCAGCAAAATCAATTTGTGGAAACTCTTTTTTTACATCAAGCAGATGCTCAAATGGCCCCATAACTCGGACAGTTTCACCTTTGTCTAAGAGAACCTTCGCAACGGATCGAAATTGATGCTGATTAAGATCGTGGGTATAAATGAGATGATGATCAAATAAAAAATTGTGATCCTCATCTTTGACGAAAGAATATTCCTCAGTTCTAAAAGTGGGTTGAATCACTTCTGCATTAGGGAGTGAAAGGAGTTCTTTTAAGGACTCAGAACTCACAGCAATTTTTTGATATTTCGTCAGGGCCTTCTCACGCCATTCGTTTACATAAGGGCCGAAAACTTTTTGCCAGCCAAGTGATGAAGAATCGACCAAATTCCAATCAACAATATATAAAAATCGCTTCACATGAGAAGGAAAATTAAGTCCATGAATGTATCCACGACTTAAGACAATCACCTTTTCAATCGAAGGATGAAAAGGAATTGCCTTCACGGCCGAAGGCAGGATCCAATAATTCTTTCTTAAAAGATGAGGTTTCTTGGCCTTATGACTAAGAAAACTAGAAACAATTGGTCTGGTTTCAATCGTCCCGAGTATAGAGCCTTGCCGATGAGCAATGGTATAAATTTCAGAATTGGGAAAAAGATTTAGTACCATTTCTAAGAGGAAAGTAGATTCTTCACGCTCTAATAATGAGTCGATACAAATAGCAGTTTTCATTAATACTTCTTCAATTGGATAACGAGGGAGCCAAAAATAAGAATCCCCCCTCCAAGTAATTGCCAGTCCGTGAGCTGTTTACCTAAAAAAAACCAATTCACCATAATGGCAAAAAAAGGAAAAAACATCTCAGCAATCGCCGTCGTCTTGGCCGATAATCTCTTTAAACCTTGGTAATAAAACCACATGGCAATTGCACCCGAGATCAGAACCATAATCAAGATTCTTAAATAATCCTCACCTTCAGGTAAGATTAATGTACGATCCCATTTTACGAAGGGAATAAGCACCAAAAGGCCTGTTAAAAAGCGACCGCCCATGATCGATTTGGTATCAAATCCAACAACAGTAAGACGTTTTCCAAAAACAGTCGTTGCCCCCCAGCCAATAATCGAGACAGCAACAAGTAAATACCCATGAACAGCTGAGTTCGAAGTTACTGTCGTCATATTTGATCTCAAAAGATCATAGAAACGAATAATGTCGGGCGAGCTGATCAGCAGTCCACCGATTAAGCAAATAGCTGCCCAAAAAATAAATTGCTTCTGAATCTCTTCTTTAAGAATAAGAGCTGAGAGCAATATCGCAACAATAGGCTGAAACTTCTGAAGCAATATGACTAATGAGGGATTGAGGTATTGAAAAGATTCAGTAAAAGCAACAGTCGCTACAGCCGAGCCAATTCCACCAATAATTAAAAAACTAAAGATATCGGCAAGCTTTAATTCTCCGATGCGCTTAAATGATGAGATTGGCCCTGTCGAAAATAAAAGGACGAGGACGATATGTTCATAAAACACAATTGTTGTAGGGTTTAAGCCTCTTTCAACAAGCGGATATCGAATAAGGGTATCCATGCCCCAAAATAAACAAGCCAAAATGACAAGAAAAGTACCGGCCACTGCAAAAACCTCTTTTTTCCAATGCTTTATACTAGCTCGGAATAAAAGCTTTTGAAAACATCTTGTGCACGCTGGGAGACCAGTTCTTTTTTTATTTTTTTACGATCTTTTTTAAGCTGATCTTTGGTTAAACTAACTGACGGTAAAAGCCCAAAATTGATATTAGACGGGCAAGGTTTCTCAATAGTCATAATATAAT
The DNA here is from genome assembly GCA_947448495.1 of Bacteriovoracaceae bacterium. Taxonomy (GTDB): domain Bacteria; phylum Bdellovibrionota; class Bacteriovoracia; order Bacteriovoracales; family Bacteriovoracaceae; genus Peredibacter. The sequence goes on from CANFNX010000011.1 coordinate 19,896, forward strand.
TTACCAGTGCTCCCATAGCGGTCTCAACGGGAAAACGAATCGCTTCTTTGCCCTCAATACGACGTAAAACCTGTAAAGCCACGTACAACCCCATTGAGGCAGATTCCGTGTAGCCTTCCACTCCTGTAATTTGCCCAGCAAAAAAAAGCTCCGGATATTTTTTACTGCTTAAGTCCCATTCAAGTAGCTTACGAGCATTGAGAAAGGAATTTCTATGACATGACCCTAGATGAATAAAAGCTGCCTCTGCGAACCCAGGAATCATCCGGAATACACGAACCTGCTCTTTATAAGTCAAACGAGTTTGGAACCCCACAAGGTTATAGGCCGAGCCGAGTAAATTTTCTTTCCTCAATTGAACCACGGCATAAGGCCACTTACCGTTTATATCAGGCTCAAGTCCGACGGGTTTCATACAGGAGAACCGTGCCGTGTCTTTTCCTCTTTCGGCCATTAAATCAATCGGCAAACAGGATTCAAAAAATTTCCAATCCTCAAACTCTTTTGGAGCGACTTTTTCAGCTTTGGCCAACTCTTCTACAAAAGCGTAATATTCTTCTTTGGTCATTGGAGCATTAAGGTAATCGCCCCCCTCATCCATATTTTTGTGACGATCTTTAAAATACATTTTGCTTAGATCAAGTGTGTCGGCATCAACAACTGGTGCAATAGCATCATAGAAATAAAAATCTTCTCCTGATAAATCATTCAGGATCCAATTCTCTAAGGATTTACTAGTCAAAGGCCCTGTTGCAACAACCACGTATTGACAATTGTACTGTTCTTTTAATTTCAGTGGATTTTCGGCTTCTAGTTCTACCACTGTGACGAGGGGATGAGATGACAATTCCTGAGTAATCGCAGATGAAAATAATTCTCTATCTACCGCCAATGCGTCTCCAGCTGGAACTGAGTGTTCTAAAGCTTTCTCAATAATGAAAGATCCCATGGATTTCATTTCAGACTTAAGAAGTCCGTGGGCGGATTGGGTATCGAGTGATTTTAATGAGTTTGTACAAACTAATTCTGCAAAGGTTGTTAATTTTTGGGCGGGATTAAGCTTGAGTGATTTTCCTTCAATTAAAATCACTGGGACTCCATTACGAGCGAGAAACATGGCAGCCTCAGAGCCGGCCAAACCTGCGCCTATAACAAGGACTTTTGGTTTTGAGGAATTCTTCATATTCTCTCTCTTAAGAACAACATTTTTAAGATATAGTAGGAGCGTTCCTAGTACCTCAGTCTAAGGCGGAGTGTCAACCCAAAGAGATTTGCTTATGAAAACAAAAATCCATCTCCATCAATCACATCAAACGGTTGCCGATTTCAAGGGAATATTTAGGTTCCTCACGGAGGTCTTAACTGGTGATGATCTACACGTTTTCCCTGAACTTTTTCTTACAGGATACCCACTTCAAGATCTCGTCCTTCAAAGAACCTTCATCCAATCTTACCTAGAACATCAGGATTCCGTTCATCAATGGGCCATTGCTCAAAAAGGTATGTGGCGTGCTCTAGTGGGGGGACTTTACTATGAGATGGACAATAGCAACGTTCCAAAAAAAATTCAAAATGTAATCTATGAAATTGTCCCAGGAAAGGGCTTAGTAAAACTTTATGCCAAACGACTTCTCCCAAACTATGACATTTTTGATGAACAAAAATACTTTTCGGCAGGAAAAAGCACCGCCTTTTACGAATTTAATCATGAGGTTTTTGGACTTCTGATTTGTGAAGATATGTGGGCATCCAGCTTTCACGAAATTGATCCTTGTGAAATCATGCTTAAAGAAATCAATCAAAAGCAAATTCAACTCAGGGCGATTATTAGCCTAAGTGCTTCACCCTTTGAGGTGTCAAAGAAACAAAAAAGATCTGAACGAGCGAAAAACATATCTCTTAACTTTGGTTGTCCATTTGTTTACGTCAATCGCGTTGGTGGTGAAGATGAAATTCTGTTCGACGGCTCAAGCTTTGTTATGAATGGAGCTCATTTAATAACTGAGCTCCCTAGCTTCCAAGAGGCCAGCGAAGCGGTAGACCTTAGCTTGATTCATGGTCCTTACCTTGAAGAACCAGAGAATAAGAGCGAAAACACATGGGAAAGTCTTTTTTCTCCAAGTATAAACACAGAAATAAAGCCTGCTGTTTTAAGATCTTGGAGCGATGAAGAATGCCTAGACGTCCTAAAAGGCTTGCAATTTGGACTGCAGGAATATGCAAAGAAAAGTGGCTTTAAAAAATTCCTAATAGCTCTATCCGGAGGTATTGACTCTGCCTTGGTATTGGCGATTACAAAATTGAGCCTAAAATCAGATCAAAGCATAGAAGCCATTTATATGCCCAGTATCCATTCTGCCCCCTTAAGCACACAATTGTGCGAAGAGATGTGTCAAAGACTGGGCATAAAACTCTCCTACCTACCAATTAAGTTTCTCCACACCATGGTAAAAAACGCCTTCAATCAGACTTTCTCTGAAAGTTTTACAGGGCTGACTGATGAGAATGTTCAGAGTCGATTGAGAGGAACATTGCTCTATACGAGGTCCAACCAAACAGGTGCGATGGTCATCAATACCTCCAATAAATCAGAACTCGCCGTTGGTTACTCTACTCAATATGGAGACTCAGTAGGCGCTCTATCACTCCTCGGCGATCTATACAAAACAGAGGTTTATCAGCTTTCTTCGTTTATAAATCGGCACTTCAACCAGATGATTCCCCCTGGAATTATTCAACGTGGTCCTTCAGCAGAATTGCGTGATAACCAACTCGACCAAGATTCTCTCCCTGCTTATTCAAGGTTGGATACGATCCTTGAGGGTATCTTAAGTTATCGGTTAAGTGGCGACGATCTCCTAGATCTAGGCCAGGAAAAAAACGATATTATAAAAGTTCTGGAGCTCTATTCAAAATCAGAGTATAAAAGAGCTCAGTTTTGCCCGATCGTAAAAGTGAAGGCAAAGAGCTTTGGCTTTGGTTATCGGGTCCCAATTAGTAAGAACTTTGATTATCAACTTAAGTTTAAAAAGGAGCATCTATGAGCGAGCAGCAACAAGGTCAGAAAGAAAAAGTTATGGGTAAGATCAATGAGATCAAAAAAAACGTTGAGACTTTCATTTCAGACGTTAATGTGAATGAGCTAAAAGAAAGCCTCAATACCATGGTTAAAGATGCTCAAAAAGACTTTAATAAACTCGTAGACAAGGATCTAGGAACATTAAAAGCAAAATTTCAAAAAGAAAAATCGGTTCTCGAAAAGAAAGCCCAAAAATTTTTCGATAATCATAAAAAAGAGATTTCTGCCCTTCAAGCAAAGTTTGATAAGCTAACCAAAAATGCTAACAAAAAAGCTGCTCCTAAAGCAGCTGCAACAGCCTCAGCAAGCAAAAAAAAAATAACTAAGAAAATTGCGAAAGTTGCAAAGAAAACGACTAAGAAAGCTGCTAAAAAATAATGAGCTAATCTCACGGGGGTCCACGGGCCCCCGTTTTTAGGCTACTACTTCGTTGACGTGGAAGACCTTTCCTCGACCAGACTTTTTAGACAAGTACATCATCTTATCAGCGAATTCGATAATAGACTTTGCGCTCGTGGCATCACTTGGATATTCTGCAATACCAATGGAAAGTGAAAGATTATATTTAGTTCCATCCTCGATTTTAAACTCCGCCGCCTTAACACATTCAGAAATACGTATCGCTATTTTTTTTGCTTCAATCAAATTCGATTTGGGCAATAAAACAATGAATTCATCTCCACCATAACGGTAAACAAGATCACTTGCACGAAGTTGTGTTTTAAGGACAGCGGCCATATCTATCAATAATTGACTACCGACAACATGCCCATATTTGTCATTCACATTTTTGAAATAATCGATATCGATAAACAACAAACTAAAAACCTGCTTATCAATTGGATAGCCAGAAATATAATAATCTAAATCAAGTGTGAGTTTTCTCTGATTAAAGAGCCCAGTAACTTCATCCGTTAAGGAAAGAAGTTTAATTTCTTGTCGTGCTTTACTTTCAGTCAATATAGACAAGGATGTTCTTAGAACATTCGACAAATAATCACTTAAAATTTCAGTCACAGAAAAAACAGACTGATTGACTGCGACAAGGTAAGAAAATTTATCAGGGCCGGTCTTGATAAGGAAGTGAAATCTGTCTTCAATGAAACGTAGACCAAAAATCAGTCCAGAGGAATCGCCAATGAATCTTTTAATTCTCTTCTGCTGATGAGAATTTAAATTAAATTCCAACTTTAAATCTCTTACCATCTGAACCTCATTAGCAAAGAAGGTATGTTTTTCAATTTCAAAAAAAAGATTTAAATATTGATTAAGGGTGATTGAGATATCTTCTAAAGATGAAAAACTCTCAGGACGAGAAAAAAGATGAAGGACAGCTCTTTCTGGATTCCAATGACCACTCTGCATAACTTCATGCAGCTGCAATCTAAAGAGCATGGATCGAAGTTCAGATGGGTCAAGAGGTACGGTTAATAGATCAAAAAGCCCTGCCCTGAAAGCTCCGATCGCCCCGCCCAGGTCGACTCTGGAAGATAGCAATGTAATAGCGGCCCTAGGAAGCTCCATCGAAATTTTCCGAACGTCCTGTATAATTTTATGACTTTGCTTATTAGAAAAATAAAAAACCGCTTCGATTGATTTTCTATGCATGCCAGAAAGCTCATCGATCTCACTAATAAAGCTAATTTTATATTTAAAACCATTGGCCTTTAGTGTCTTTTTTATCACTTCAATTGCAATACTATCCAGACCAATCGCCAAAATTTCAAAAAACTTATTTTTCTTCATCATTTACATATCAATGTTTTTTTTCAATGCCTCAAGAACACCTGCTTTATCTGACTCATCTTCTAGTACAGATATCGCACTTCGTAGAGTTTTAATCGCCTTGTCTAATTTATCCTCTAACTCAAAACGACTTTCAACAGAACGTTTTTCTTGAACGGATATTGATTCCATATCAAATTCCATTGAATCAATTTTCCTTTTTAGTTCAAGAATTTTCAGATCGCGGTGCCTAATCTGTGTTTCAGAATCTGCCTTCAGAAGCTCTAATTTCTGCTCGAGCTCTCTTTCTCTCATTTGGATTCTTTTTATGTCGATCTTATTTCGCTGAGCAGATTTATCAATTTCGACCTGGAGAATTTTATTTTTCTCTTCGAGAATTAATTTCTTCTCATCGTGCAATTTTAACCGATCTCTCAACTCACTAATTTCTTCATTCAATTTTTTTCGGATGATTGTTAATTCAATTTTCTTTTCATCCAAATCGGCACGAAGAGTTAAGTTTTGACGGGCCTGTAGAACCTTCTCCTCTTCAAGTTTGACGATTTTTAAGAGTAATTCCTCTCTATCAACCCTCAAATTGGACAATGTTGCTTGCAACCTCTCCATCTCTGCAGAATAGGCGCCTGAAATTTCTTTTATATCCCTCGCAGAATTCTGAGAGACCTGAAATCGAGACTCTCTTCCATCTTTTTCTTCTTTGGTTTTCTTTTTTGGCTTCTCTTCTTTTGGAGCCTCATTTTCAACTTCTGAAGAAAAATTAATACTATCCAAATTAAGATCATCTGAAACGAGTGGCTTATCGATATCACGATCTTCAGATTTATCATCAGGGACGTTATCCTGAGCATCATCCGATAAATTTAAGCCAAACATTTCGTCATCTGAACTTGATACTTCGACCTTGAGACCCACTTGAGAAGCATCTAGATCCATAATCTCATCAATTTCTTTTAATTTTTCTTTCGCAGCTGCCGACAGATCGAGATCTTCTTCAGTTCCCAAAGAAACAATATCGTCTGAGAGATTAAGCTCTTCACTATTAGAAAAATCTAGATCTCCACCAATTTCATCAGCGTCATCAAGATTTAAAACGCTTTCCAGCTCCCTGTCCTCCCCTGCACTTAGGTCAGGAATGTCTTCACTAAAACTTAATTCATCTTCTAATGAGGGAGCTCCAAGCAAATCATCTTCACCAAGTGTGATCTCTGTTCCGCTCTCCTCATCTAGAGAAAGCTCATCCTCTGTCGTAAAGTCACTGGATTCATCTGATGCATTGACCTCGTCATCCTCAGTTAACTCAGAGGACAGATCGAGATCCATTCCCTCATCCAATTGTTCACTCTCGGTGAACTCTGGCACCTCAGCTTCATCCGCAAGATCAAGGACTTCTTGATCACCCAGGTTGAGCTCCAACCCCTCTTCTTCAACAATTTGTGAATCAGCTCCACCCGTGGGGTCAATTTCAAGATCCCCTAAATCATCTAGTGAAAGTTCTTGATCTTTGTCACTCATAGAATCTCCCGCAATGGACTGCTCATCGATATCAGTCTTCTTTAAAATATTCGTGCTTTGCCAAGCAGGTCGTTCGCGTTCCTGCTGATAAACTTCATTAAAAATTTTCTCAATAAACTTATTTTCGGCCATTTTTTTAAGCGCAAGGAGCTTATGCTGATCTTCAATTTTTATTGAATTAGTTCCTGCTTGCTCAAGCCTATTGCCCTTCAAGTTCATTTGTTGAGGCCCCATTCCACCAAGCAATTTTTCCAAATCTTGATTGGAGATATCCTCCGTAATATAGGCATCCCCGGCCACCGGAGTTGATTGATGAGTTAATTGCTCTTGATGATTAGGTGAGGTTGCAATATAAATTATTTTGGCATTGGGCCGTAGATCTCTAATAATTAAAACCATTTCATCCAATTCTTCATCTCCGACGAGAAAGGGGGCAAAGAAATATGCTTCTTGAGAATGAGTAGACTTTAAATTTGAAAGGTCTTTCTTCGAATTTATATAATTGGCAGATTTTAAAATAGGAATCTTACTCTGAAATTGCTTCAAATTTTGTGTAGGCACAATGATGAGATAGTACGCCATGTGGATTCCTTATAAATAATGATAACTTAGGATGGAATTAATGGCAGTTCCGGCAAAGATTGCTAGGCGAAGTTTTCGAGGGAATTCTTGCTTGATCTTGCTCACCATAATACAATTAAAAAGCTAAATGTGAGGGAGGCTTCTTGAGAAAAGTAATTCAACTTGCTTTATATTTGACTTTTTCAATCGGACAAGTTTGGTCGTCGGATTTTTTACCATATAATATTCTTATGATGGATGGAAAATATGCCCACCATGTGATTCTCGTTGAAAAAGCAACTCATAAACTACACCTTTATGAAAACAGCTCGACTCTCCCTACCCTCGTTAAAACCTACAGCACCGCCACTGGTAAATTTAAAGGTGATAAAGCTCAGAATGGTGATCATAAAACCCCTGAGGGAATTTACACTATTTACGAATTTTTATCGGATGCTGAGTTACACCGAAGACATGGTAAGTATGCTGACATTTATGGTAGTGGCGCTTTCCCTATGGACTATCCGAATTTTATGGATTTAAGAGAAGGTAAAACTGGCGGTGGTATTTGGTTACATTCCACTGATGATGATTCTAGAATTTCAAAAGGTTTAGATTCTAAAGGCTGCGTTGTACTACAGAACGATGACCTCAAAGATATTTCCCAGTATATAGAACTAGAGCACACTCCCATTATTGTCGTTCAGGATGTGTTGTACTTATCCAAATCTACCTGGGAAAGAAATCGTAAAGAAATAAATGACACGGTAACGAAGTGGGCCAAGGCATGGCAGGACAAAGACTTCGAAAACTACATTTCAAATTACGACTCCGTGAACTTCTTCGATAAAAGCAAAGGGAGCTATCAATCCTATAAAAACTATAAAAAGGCTGTCTTCTCCCGGCCGGATTCTCCGATAATAAAGCTAGACTTTGTTTCCATCATGGTAAACTTAGAATATGCTGTCGTCCATCTTCAGCAAGATTACAAATCCTCCATTATCAATGATATTGGGAAGAAAACCTTATACTTGAAAAAAGATGCTAACTACGACTGGAAAATTGTTGGGGAACAGTGGTCAAAAACAAATTCTTCACAGGAAGGATTCAAACCATCAAATCGTTTTTTTAAAAAATAAATATGAAAGAAGCAATTCAAAACTTAAGTAAGGAAATATCGATTGTTATATACGATGCTCCACTTCCTCCACGCTATTTAAGATTTTCAAAAAAACTTCTTCGATTTTTATTTATAGTATTACCTGTAGGAATTGGACTTATTTTATTTGTGTCCATTTTTTTCGGTTTTTCTTCGAAAGTTAAAGAAGCTCCAAAATCAAGCTTCTCCTCAATTGTGACAAGTAATGATTCTAAAATATCTGATCTGGAATCTGATCTGAATGCATTGAAATTAAGTAATCAACAACTCCAGATCAAACTCTCAACAGTTAACTCAAGTGACTCAAATCAGGATGACCTGTATTTGATGAACATAAAAAGACCTTATGGTATGCAAAATTTGGTTGCTCAAAACAAAGTCACTCTTGATCAATTTGAATTTGTACCTTCTCAGGATAAGATTAATTTGAAATTTCAAATTATCAGCACGACTCCTGAAAACAGAGTAGCCGGTCACATTTTAGTCTTTATGATTTCCAAGATGGGAATCCTTGCCTATCCTGCTGAAGCAAATCAATCCATGTCAGTTGGTATCAAATATGCCCAAGGTGAGCCTTTTGCTGTATCACGACTGAGACCAACGAATGCTGAGTTTTCTTATAGACCCAACACGGATACAATAAAATTCTTTATCTATATTTTCTCAAGAGAGGGTGACCTTCTCAGCGTCAAAGAAACTGAAGAGTATAAGCTTTTGGAGAAATAATCTATGAATGATCAAGATTTTAAAAAATTTAACTATAATGTATTAGGATCTAAATCATTTATTAACGGAACAATCGTTATCAGTGGTGACAGCATTATCAATTCACATATTGATGGAAATTTGGAAGTGAGAGATGCAGGAAAACTTGTCTTAGAAAGAGGCAGCTTTATTAAAGGGAAAATCAAGGCCATTGACCTCGAAATTTTTGGAGAAGTCGTTGGCGAAATTGAATGCTCTGGACTTGTATCGATACGATCAAGCGCGAAAGTCATAGGCTCAATAAAATCTTCTAAACTGGTGATTTATCCAGGGGCCATGGTTGAAATGAGTGCTAACTCTCAAGAAAGCAATCTATAAAAAGTCAGTAAACTTTAAAATTTTTACCGGTCGTATTCTTGAAAGACTTTTCTCTAAGGCTTTATCTCCTACGACAACAATCGTAAGTCTGTCCCAGTTAAAAGCCTCTAAACTCGATTTCGCAAGTGCATCCATGGTCAACGAAGAGATCGTTGAGGGAAAGCTTACAAGTTCATTTAAATTTCTTCCCTGATGATCGTAGATCATAATCTGAGAAAGAAAGGCTTCACTTTCTTCAAAGCCAAAAGCAAATCCACCGATTTGGTGGGACTGTTGATGTTTAAATTCTTCTGCAGAGAATTTTTTAGAACTCATGTCTTGAAAGACATCTCTCACAACTGAGATTGCTTCTGCCGCCGTCTCATTCTTGGAAAAAGTCATAATACCTGCACGTCCATAATCTCTTTGCATAGAAACATAAGCACCTGCAGAATAGGTAATTCCTCTTTTCACTCTTAATTCTTGAACCAGCTTAGAAGTAAATCCTCCGCCCAAAAATCCTGCGAGAAAAAGATAGTTATCATATTTCCCCTTCACTTCACTTTCAGTTAAGTAGCGACCAATTCTAATTTGAGCTTGATTCGCACCAGATACAGGAACAAGATAAATAGCCGATTGCTGTACCGGTTTCTTAAGTTCAACTCGCTGTACATTCGCATGACTCGACCAAGGACATTTTTTGAGAATGATGTCTTTCATCTTTAATGCACTCGATGGCCCCGAGAGATAAAGAACCTTTTTCGCTTGGTTCATTCTAGTAAGTCTTTCTTTCAAGATAGAAGAATTCAACTTGTCGAAGTTAGAGAGATTCCCTTCAGCAGGTAATGAGAAAGGAGTGTCTTGAAGAGAGACTTGTCGAAATATCCGATCTGCTAAAGCAGCATGAGAAGTCACTAAATTTTTAAGGTGACTTTTCGATCGACTAACATATGAATTTAGTTCTTTTTCTGGATACTGAGCATCTTTAAAAAGCTCACAGACCTTTGTCACGACGGGGTCGAGGTCCTTCGTTAGCCCTTGAATACTGTAAGTCGAATACTCGTGATTCACATTTGTTTTAACTTTCGTTCCATAAAAATCAAAGAACGCCGAAATTTCTCTTTGATTTTCTTTTTTTGATCCAGACGAAAGTTGGTCAAAGGTCGCTTGAGTTAGGCCAGGAAAAGGATCTGACAAAGCACCATCTTGAAAATAAAACATGGCAGAGTAACGTGGAAACTTGTTATCTTCAATCCATACAACTTCTAAATCACCCCATTCTTTTCTCTCAACTAAATCCAAAAATGATGAGGCATAGACGTTAACAGATTGAATCAAAAAGATGCAGAATATAATTATTTTTTTCATGTTTTCTCTCACTTATTCTCATTCCAAACAGTAACAAAGACTGTTGGTTTGCTGATTAACTCCAGACAAGAATTTTTGACATCATCAAGGGTTACACTTTCATAAAGATCCAATTCTTCCTTATAAAACTTCCAATCACCAAAGATAGAATGTCGCTCACCTAAAAACGAGGCAAGACCTGCGTTTGTATCAAGCCCACTGTATAAACTAGAAAGATAGTTGTTTTTGACCTTTTGTAAGTTTGTGGGAGTGATATCCCTTTCACAGAAGCTCTGCATTGATTTTTTTAAACTTTCTCGAAACTCTTTGAGCTTAACCCCTTTTACAAGTTCCCCTCCAATAAAAAAGAATCCTGATTTCTCTAATGATTGGTGAGCAGCATAAATGGAGGTTGAAATAGGCTTATCAACTAATACATATTGATTTACGAGTGAAGAGCTTTTTCCGGAACCAATAATAGAAGCAAGAATATCCAGCGCATATCCCTTTGGATGACCGGCTTTATAGGTGGGATAGGCAAACATAAAAAGCGGACTCGGGGATTCTCCTTTCTTGGCAACAATCAAATCTTTTTTTATTTTTGGTTCGAACATTTCATCCGTTAATGAAGCATGCGCCCCCTCCACTGTCGGTGAAGATGGAATTTTTCCAAATTTTTCTTCTATAATATTTTTCGCTTTCTCTAGGTCAAAGTCACCCACGAGAATGAGAATCGCATTATTTGGGGCATAATATTTCTTAAAATAAGTAAAGATCTGATCTCGAGAAACTGATTTTAAATCCGAAATATCTCCAATCACAGATCGACCATAGGGAGTGCCAGAGTATAGCTCTTGCATAAGCTCAAGATAAAGTTGGCCGCGTGGCGAATTCTCATAACGCATTTTTCTCTCTTCAAGCACAACTTGTCGCTCTTTTGAGAAATCGTCTGGGTCTAAAAGTAAATTTTCCATTCGATCGGCTTCAATATCTAAAATTTTTTCTAGCTCGCTTGAAGGCAAATTTTCATAGTAAACAGTTTGATCATTTGTTGTGTATGCGTTTGTCGACCCACCACTTCCTTCAATAATAAAATCAATCGTGTTTTTTCCGTATTTTTTGGCGCCTTTGAACATCATATGCTCTAGGAAATGGCTTGCTCCAGTAATTCCAGGGACCTCATTTTTCCCCCCCACTTTATAAAACGTTTGCACCGAAAAAATGGGAAGCTTATGATTTGGAACCATCAGCACGGTTAATCCATTACTAAGCTTAAGCTCCTTTACATCTAGCTTTATACTTCCAGACAAAGTTTTAGGAGACTTCACTGAAGCACATCCAAAAAGCAGAGCGAAAAGCATAAAATAAAATTTCATAGTAATATCCTCGATGATGAACAAGATCACGATTTTGGGTTCCGGTACTAGTACAGGTGTACCTATTTTAGGTTGTAAGTGTGGAATTTGCCAGTCAAAGGATCCTAGGAATAATCGTCTCAGGTCCTCAGCACTGCTAGAGCTTACATCTAAGAAAAATATTTTGATTGATGCGTCTCCTGACCTTAGGGCTCAACTACTGAGGGCCCGAACAGATTCACTCAATGGAGTCATCATAACCCATGATCACGCAGACCATACTCATGGTATAGATGATCTTAGGGCCTTTAGCTTTGAAAGAACCTCAGAGATTCCCGTCTACACCGATCCTCATTGTATGAATTCTCTTACCATGAAATTTCCTTATATCTTCCAGCGCGAAAAAATTTTTGCTCAAAGACCAATTCTGGGAGGTGGAATTCCTCATCTTGAACTCCACCCTATTCTTCCGGGCTTAAATGTTGTTTGCGATGAAGAGTTTCATTTTTTTTCTCTCCCTCATGGTTATGGGAGCACATTGAGTTTTATTCACCGTCGACTTGGTTATATTATCGACTGCGTCGAAATCTCTCAGGAAGCACTTGATTTTTTTTCTAACGCTAAGCTCGAGATATTGGTTATCGATTGTTTACGTTATGATCCCCATCAAACTCATCTCCATTTCGATAAAACTTTACGCTATATAGAAATGATTTCCCCTAGGCTGGCCATCTTAACCCATATGGGTCACGAGATTGATTATCTCGACATAATTAATCAGCTTAAACGGCGAGGCATCAAAAATGTTATTCCAGCGATTGATGGACAGAGCTTCCTCTATTCTTAGAGCCAAAAAACGAGTAAGATAGCTTCACTTTAATGATTTGTTTAATTGCTCGATCAGGAGACCTGAAATGAAAATTGCTGTGCCTAAGGAAATTAAAAACAATGAAAACCGTGTTGGATTAGTTCCAAGTGGAGCTCGTCAATTAGTTCAAGATGGACATGAAGTTTATGTTCAACATAACGCTGGGATGGGAATTGGAATCTCTGATGAAGAGTACATCAAGGCCGGTGCAAAAATCGTAGCCACTCTCGAAGATGCTTATGCGACTGGTGAAATGATTATAAAGGTTAAAGAGCCTCAACCAAATGAAATTGCTCTTCTTAAACCTCATCATATTCTTTATACCTACCTTCACCTTGCCGCCGACAAGCCACAAACTGAGGGCTTGATGAAGTCAGGAGCGACTTGTGTCGCCTATGAAACGATTCAGTTAGATGATAACTCACTACCACTTCTTGTTCCTATGTCTGAAGTGGCTGGCCGCATGTCGGTTCAAGTTGGGGCCACTTACCTTCAACTGGATAAAGGCGGTAAAGGAATTCTTCTTGGAGGAGTTCCAGGTGTAAGACGTGCGAAGGTGACAATCATTGGTTGTGGTATCGCTGGAACTAATGCTGCTCAAATGGCCGTTGGTATGGGTGCAGATGTGACTCTTATTGATCTTTCAACCAAGCGCTTAGCTGAACTGGATCAACTTTTTGAAAATAAAGTTCATACTATTTTCTCAAATTCACAAAATATTGAAGATGCCGTCATTCACTCTGATCTTGTTATCGGCGCTGTTCTTGTTCCTGGAGCGAAGGCACCAAAACTCGTGACTCGTGAGATGATCTCTAAAATGCAAAAAGGATCAGTCGTTGTAGATATCGCCGTTGACCAAGGTGGATGTATTGAGACATGTAAACCAACAACTCATGAAAATCCGACTTTTGTAGTTGATGGTGTAGTTCACTACTGTGTGGCCAATATGCCAGGTGCCGTTGCAAGAACCTCAACTTTTGCTCTTACGAACGTCACACTTAAGTATGCTCGCATGATTGCTCAAAATGGAATTGATCGCGCCATCATGAAAGATAAACCACTCCGTCTTGGTGTAAACATCTATAAAGGCAAACTGGTTTACGAGCAAGTAGCTAAGGATCTTGATCTTCCATTTACTCCGCTTCAACTTGATAAATACCTCTAGTTTCTAGCTGAAGGGGGCCTCTTGGCCCCCTTTCTATTTGCCACTTTCGAACACCATGTTATGATTATTCCATGGGTAAACTTCAAAATATTTTAATGCTGGTTAACCTCGTCATCATGCTTGGTGGTGTAGGAGCTGTTTTTTACGCTCACAACATGATTAAGCCGGCCCCAACTGATCAGGCAGCTGAAGCTGAAAGCCTTAAGAGCGGTGCTTTGGAACAAGCACAGGTCAAGGCAGTGCCTATAAAAAAATTCGTGGTAAATCTGCACTCAGGATCAAATCGTTTGCGATACCTGGATCTGGAAATGAATATTCTACCATTCCAAAATGAACAGGCAGAACTCATTAAGGCGAGTGAATACATATTTAAAGATATACTAATTGAAATTGCTTCTCATCTTGAACCAGATGACTTGGATACACTGTCTGGGAAAATACTTTTAGAGAATAAAATAAAAAAACAGGTTAACACAAAACTAGGTCAACCTGTTGTTAAGCAAATTTATTTTTCGGGCTTCGTGGTTCAGTAAATTACTGAATATTCTTTGCTTCCTCATGATCGAGAGGAACAGCATTTTTTGTTTCATCAGCAAGAGAATCTAAATATTTTTTTACTTCTTCTTTCGAGATCTTTCCTTCTGCAAGAAGGCGATCACGTAGGCGTGCATCCATAAGTTTTTCTTCAAGAGCTAATCTAAGTTTCATAAAGTCCTCACTTTTTACAAACCTCTTTTTAACACTTTATTCTGCAATAAGGCAAGAATTAACGCTTACTGCCAAAACTTAGGTGGCTTCTGATCCTCATCTTTAACAACGTAAAGATGATTTTTGCTCCGCTTCTTATTCTCAAAGGTAGCGTTGAGGACTTTTTTAATCAGAGGTTTTGTTTGAAAATGGATAATAAGATAACTGATCGCCATGGCCAGAAGATGCGCCCACGAAGCCGCCAAATTAGAAAATAGCGCCATGTAGGCTTCGATTCCTGCCAGAATCAAACAAAAGGTTTTTGCCTTCATGGGAAAAATCATCATGAGAGACATTTGACGATCGGGATAGAGAATGGCGTAGGCCACAAGTAATGCAAAATTGATCCCCGTAAGACCATGCAAAGGAGTTGAAAAAATAGCAGTTCCATAAAAAAACAATGTGCTAACGAGAGTGAAAAATAAGGCCACTCCAAGGATATTTATCAGAAGAAATCGAACATAAATTCTTCCCCCCCAGAGCCTCTCAAGTTCAGATCCAATAAACCAGATGACTAGACCATTAAAGAGAAAATTCATGAGCTGGTCTTCAATAAAAGAATATGAAACAAGTTGGAAGACCATACCACTCATTAGTCCCGAGCCTGACAAGCCTAGAATGCTTGTTAAATGAATAGCACCAACCGCCTTCAGAATCGATCCGATTAAAAATAAAACTCCCGACAAGATCAACATGATTCTATTAATGCGAGTCAGAGGAGGGGCTACAAATTGGTAATTAGACATGATCAAGCCTTTGAGATATTTCGATCAGAACTCCACCGGTTGACTTAGGATGAATAAAGTTTACGAGACAGCCTCCAGCACCAATAC
>CANFNX010000012.1 GCA_947448495.1 Bacteriovoracaceae bacterium
CAGGGTATTCCTGAAGAATTTGCCAGCTTATTTCTGGGTGCTACTTCATGATAAGAAATTCATCTTCGGAAAGACGTGAGGGTTTATTATGTACGGCATCAGGAGTTCCAATTTTACCGATATCGTGAAAGATTGCAGAGAGTTCAAGCTCATGCATTTCTTCTTTGGAGAGACTCGCTTCAGTTCCTGTGACGAGTGAAAAATACGCCACTCGCATGCTGTGACCAAATGTATAGCTATCTTTGACATCAAGAGCTTTTAGTATCGTTCGGGCGGCCAATTCGCTGATCTTACGATTCTCTTCTTTTAGCGCCTCAACTTGACCGGCCATTCCCAAAAGTGAGAGAGCGGTGCTCAAAGATGGAAGCTCGAATACATTGTTTTTTTTCATGTCTTCATCCAACTTAATAAACCTGATGAACCTTAAAAAAGGCACACCTGATGAATTCTCTTCGGTTGTTTTGCGGAAAAATAAACAGTAAAATGAAAGGGGTCTACAAATCAGACTTAAGTGATTGAAAAAACGGGAATAATGAAGTTATGGTCCTTCTGGATGAGAGAAATTTTATTGAGACACAACTTGAAGCTCAGGGATTACAAATCTTTGATTTTTACCAGTCCCCAAAAACATTTGATATGCTTAGTTTTTGTAGCATGGATCTTACCAGACGAGCTGAAGTTCTTTTAGTCGACACGGAAACCATCCTTAATCATCCTGAGCTTCAAGAAAAATTTAAAGTTGTTCTCAATACATATTATGGCGTCATCTTTTTTCATGAAGCTAAAAATGGCAAAGCCGCCAGGTGGATTGAAGACCAAGCATCGTTTTTAAATAAGATTATTGCAGAGATCTCTATCCCCGCGAGTCCACTGCAATGGACTATGGTTACGAATCAATTGCAATTTATGTGGTCGCTTCTTCAAGAGCAAAAATCTCTTCAGGAGCATCTGGTTAAATTCAGCCAAGAGCTGGATCAGGCCTTGCAAACGGCAGAAATTGAAATGCAAAAAGCAAAAAAAATTCATGAGGTTTTGATTCCTAAACGATCTGAAGAGATCAAAGGGATTCATTTTTTAAATAAATATGCTGCTGGAGATGGTGGAGGCGGTGAGTTCTATGATCTTCATCAGACGGGGTCAAAAATTTATCAAATATTGATCTCAAGTCAGTCCTACCTGATTTCCAGCTCTTTGATTGGAATCTTAAATCAACATAAGCAAAAAGAATTTAATCCAAGCTCTTTTCTCACTGATTCGCAGAATGAGATTCTGCTCATAAACGGATCAAAAAAGAAAAAGTCCGAAGCCGATGTCACAATCTTTGAGATAGATACGACTAGTCTCGAACTAAAAGTGATTGGTCCCTCAAAAGCAGAAGTTTTGAGTTTAAAATCTGGGAATGTTCAAAGGATAGGCACTGACTCCACTTATCAGCTTGCTAAAGGCGAGAAACTTTTGATTCTTTCCTCAGGCTTTTTATTTAATTGGAAGGAAGGACAAATCAAGCAAGACTTATATTCTTTTTTAAATAATCATCATAAGCTGTCGCAAACAGAACTCATGATGGAGCTTTTTTTGCAGCTGAGCTCAGTAAAAGATTCTGACTTTTTTAAGAAAGATGCCACGGCCATCATGATGGAGGTAAATCGTCATGGAATTCATCAAATTTAGTTTTCTTTTTCTCGTTTTGTTAGGACAGGCCTATGCTCAGGCAAGGTTTAGCCCAAAAAGCTGTTTAGATTCTTCCTATAAAATGACGATGATAAGAAAAGGACCATTGTTTGGTCTTTTTAAACAAGAATTTATCTTGGAAAAGAAAAGTTGTATCATCCATATCACGCATCGCAAATACTTACCGAAGGAGTGGGTGATAGACGTTTGTCGCGAGCCCGTACACATTAAGGTCACTTCTGCGACTGGAGTTGATGTGGCGAAAAAAGAAGCAGAATGTTTAAAAAATGATAATTCGAGAGATACAAGTGATTTTTGTTCTCAGTATTTTACGATGATGGATGTTATTCAAGATGATGGACTAATTTTTGCTCAAGGTGATCGTGATAATCTTTATTCTGATCATGGCAGAACTTATTGCAGTTACTTGCTCTTGAAAAAATATTTGAATGAATCGATTATTTTTAGTCGTTACACCGAAGTTCCAGATATCTTTATTGAAAAATCCAAGGCCCAGCCATTGCCTATATCACCTTCGACGCCTGCTCCTGAAGTGCAAGTGAAGCCTGAGGTCCAGCAAACAAAAGTTGAGGACCATCAGGCAGTGCCAAAGGCGAATTTTTAAGATTTACTAAAGGCCTTCTCAAGGTCTTTCATGAGATCTTCACAGTCTTCGATTCCTACTGAGAGTCGAATCAGATTGTCATAGATGCCTAAGCTTTCTCTGACATTCTTAGGGATTGAAGCGTGGGTCATGATGGCAGGATGATCAACAAGACTTTCGACTCCCCCGAGGCTTTCTGCGAGAGAGAAAAGTTTAACGTTTTCTAGGAATCGTCTGGATTCTTCAATTCCACCCTTTAGAAAAAAAGTGATCATTCCGCCGAAGCCTTTCATTTGTTTACGACCAAGATCATGCTGAGGATGCGAGGCAAGACCAGGATAAACAACACGCTCAACTTTAGGATGCTGTTCTAGGAATTGTGCTATCCTCATGGCATTTTGTTCGTGCGCTTTCATTCGAATCGCTAACGTTTTAATTCCTCGAAGTACAAGCCAGCTATCAAAAGGTGACTGACAAGGACCAATCGCGTTTTGATAAAAGAAGAGCTTGTCTCTGAGCTCTGTTGAATTCATCATCATCGCTCCACCAACCACATCAGAGTGACCATTAATGAATTTCGTCATTGAGTGAAGAACAATATCTGCTCCGTGATCTAGGGGATTTTGAAAAAATGGGCTCATAAAAGTGTTATCAACGACTGTTAAGGCACCGACTTTTTTTGCCATTTTTGATATTGCTGCAATATCAGAGATTTTCAAAAGTGGATTTGTTGGTGTTTCAAGCCAAATCAACGCTGGTTTCGTCGTCTCAATTTCTTTTTCTAGTTTAGATAAATTTGTCGTGTCGACGAATTGATAATGGTGAATATCAGGAAAGACTTTCGAAAAGAGGCGATAAGTTCCGCCGTAGACATCGTCCCCACAGATAACTTTTGATCCCTTGGGAAGCATATGCATGATGAGACTGGAGGCCGAGAGTCCGCTGGCGGTTACAAGACAGTGTTTGGCATTTTCAATTGAGGCCAAGCACTCTTCAAGTCGAGATCGAGTAGGGTTGTGAGATCGAGTATACTCATATCCTTTATGTTCGCCCGGGGAGGATTGTACATAAGTCGAAGTTTGGTAAATAGGGGGCATAATTGCACCCGTTGTAGGATCAGGTTCACCACCAACATGAATAACTTTAGTTTCAAATTTCATTTCATTCATAGACTACTCCATTAACTCTTTCATTTCGTAAGATGCTGCTAGTGTTGAGAGACGAGCGATAATTGAATAAACAGCTTCCTTAATTTTATGATCACTGTCTTGTTTAATATCAGAGAGGCAAAGTTTTTGATAAATCATCCCTTGAGCATTTAAATTTGCTTGAGGACCCTTCAGGGGATTGGCCCGCATAAAACCACCTGAACTTTTACCATCTACGAGGTAAATGGTGACTTCAGCAGGGGCATTATCGTATTTCACTACCGTTTCGATTCCTTCCTGAATAAGGACAGAAGTGAATTTAAGTTTATTTTTTCCAATATCCATCTTGTTACGAACCTTACGATTCATGGTGCGAATTTCTTCTCCGCTAGAAACGACGGAAATGCCCATGCCGTAGGTGCCTTGTGAAGCTTTGACAAAGACTGAGGACTCGGGTGGTAGAGTATGAAGTAATTGATCCACCTGATTGGCCAATTCATCCAATCCTTCTTTGGTATTGAAATCAATATTCTCAACGGCGGAGAAATGCGCCTGAATTAAATCTGGATCAATATCAAATTGAGAGGCAAATTGATCGGCAATTTTTTTGTACCACTTAAAGTGTAGATTTTTTTGTCTTTTATACCATCCCACAAGCGGTGAGGGAAAAACGGGAGTGACAATCTTTTGCCATTCTACCGGTAGGGGATTTGATTGGTCATGATTGAGTACAACAAGGTCAAATTGAAATTCCATTTTAGGATTGAGTGAAACGAATGTTCCACCCTCTTCAACGGCCTGATGAATTTCGAGATGGAAGCCAGACTGGGATTCGAGCTGGATAACTGGTTGCTGCACTTCCAGGAATAATTCTTGATCTGGAGAAAAAATGATCACTTCTGTTCCTGCCATTTCAATCGTGGATTTTAATTTAAATAAGTGATCAAGATAGAATTTATTTTTTGTGTGAGACTCTGGCAATAGTCCAATCCGCTTGATATTTGGACGGATTTTTTGGAAAGCCTCTTTAAAACGATCGGCACAGTGTAGGAGATCCTTACTGCAGAGATTATTAAAACCTGCTGGATACATATTGTGATCAACAGGAGCAAATTTTGTTCGGCTTTCTCTCACATCAACGCTAGAGGTAAGTGGTTGAGGTAATTTTGATTGCTCGAGATCAAGCCAATTATTTATGTCGTTCCAATGATGACACACAAATTGTTCAAGATCTGCTTTTGACGAAATTTTATTTGGCATAGCTGGCCCATTTTTTTGTGAGGTTATTAACATGTTCAATAGGGTCTTTACTCATGATTTCTGGAAATTCGAGAACCACAGGGAATTGGCTTTTAAGATTTTTTTTGAGTTCTTTTTCTCTTGTTTCTAAAGAGTTTTTTAATGCCATTAGATTTGAAGCCTCTGGAAACCAGTTCATCATTTCCTGCTCTAAGCATTTATTAAGCACAAGAAAATGATCTTGATGAATAAAATGAGTTGCATGGGACTTCATTTCAACCGCCTCAGCTGCTTTTCCTTGTTCAACAGAAGTAACTAAAAACCAATTGCATTCTGAATTGGACTTGAGCCTATCTTGAAGATTGAGTCCTTTAAGGAAAGCTTCTTTTGATTGATATATAATTTGAACCGCTTCAATGAAGTCATCAATGAATTTTGCATCCGTGACCTTCTGAAGATAACTCAGGAGTTTTTTGACTCCGCCAGAAATCACCTTATTAATGATCCGAATGCCAAGCATTCGTTTACTTGCGTGAGCTGTTTTTGTTCCAAGGTAGCTAAACATCTCAACAAAACTTTGATCGAAAAATGAGCGTATCTTGCTGATACCTTCAAGGAAGTCTAAAAAGTGTGCTCCAGGGGGAGTGTCTAAAACAATCACGTCATATTGAGAGGTTTCAAATTGCATTTGAACCTCAACGAGTGAAAGAATTTCATTCATACCACCATAGGGCTTAGAAAGAATTTTAACAATTCGATTGGAAGCTAAATCTGGAGTTTGGTATTTTTTAGACATGCGCTGAATCGTTTTCTCTGGAGACATCAGCAGGGCATGTAACTTGATTCCATTCATATCAACTGCTGTCACTTCTCCAATAGAATCGTTTGAGAGGCCTAGGAGATCTTTGAGTCTACGAGCTGGATCAATAGTGATTAAAAGAACTCGGTGCTCCTGGGCCGCAAGCGCAAGGGCGCGCGAAGTCGCAAGGGTCGTTTTCCCAACTCCACCAGTTCCGCAAAAAATTTCAAATGATTTAGTGAAAATCGTCACTATGGGATTCTATATGAGTTTTGAGAGAGAACCTACTAAATCCATCTCAATATTAAGAGAATCGGAATTGAGGGAGTGCGGGAGAATGCATTGCATCTCAGATTTATGATCTTCAATCAGCTGTTTTTCATTCAGGGATTTTTCTTTTAACCCATTCGGTAAATCTGAAAGGTTTTGCTCAACTAAAGGGAAGAGGCAATTATTGACGGTGATATCGACTTCCACCGGGCTCCGTTCCTTGAGACCAGTTTTTAATTCAATCGCTTCTTGCCAGGACATCTGGCTAGGTAAACTAATCACATGGATCTTGGTGTAAGTGGGGTCATTGAGTCGTGCCAACATTTTATGAGTATCTTCGAAGATGACACCGGATTCAAAAATGTGCTGAAAATTGCTGGTTGATTCAACCATTGTTAGGGCATGACCAGAAGCAGGTGCATCGAGAACGATGATGAGCTCTGGATTTTCTTTTCCCATTTCTAAAACTTTACCCAGGTAAATAAGATAATTAAACCCGGGGATCATATTAACAAGGGCCCGAAAAAACGGTGTTTTCACGATCCAGCCTGCTATCATTTTAGAATTCAATCGTCGCTCGATGTAGCCCTTCGCCGATTCTTCTAAATCAAGCAAAACCTCTCTGATGCCGTTTATTTCAATATCGGAGTTTTTCTCCTCATGCACTTCGCTGAGGGCCTGATTTTTAAATGTGAGATAGAGGGCTTGGTAGTTCTGGCTTTGGAGATGGCGAACAAAGGCTTTGCTAAGAGTGGTTTTTCCCACGCCGCCCTTGCCGGTAAATATGTAGAGGCGACGTGGTTTTTGGTTCATTAGAAGAGGTACATTCCAGTCAGAAGAAGTTTAAAGTAATAGCCTTTAATATCAGATCCAGAATCTTGTTTAATCGTAAATGGCCAGTGAACTTGACCAAGTAGACCCACAACAAATTGATCGTTCAGTCTAAGATCTGCTCCACCACCAAAGTTCATTCCAAAAGTCACTTTCTGATCAGACCACTTGTATTGCGTTCCCACCATTCTTTTCGCCTGAGGGGCATAAAAACCAAGTCCACCCAGAACAAAGGGAGAAAAGTTATCATACTCAACGACACGAGCTTTAATTGAGCTGTTGAGTCCTAGGAGCTTCATTCTTTCATTGTTTGCCTTATGCTCTGACATATGGGCATTAACCAGAAGATCAAAAGAGTAACTAGCAGCATACGAGTAGAGCACATCAGCCGTTATTTTATCTTCGCCATACTTTGAATAATTTCCCATAAGGAATGTCTCACCGAGACCAAGACCTAGGCCATGCTGACGTAAACGTCTTTGAGAGAAATTCTCATTCGAGGCTTTAGACTTGGTCACGGGAGCTTCATCTTCAACTTCTTCAGAGGTTGCGTTCGATGGCTTTTCATCAACAAGTTGTTTCTTCGTATTAGGAGTCTTGATCTTAAAGGCTTGAGACTTGGAGTCGGCTTGAGCAAAGGAGTAAGTTGTCTTAAAACAACTCATGGCCACAAGGGCCATGAGTATTAGCGTAAAATTTTGTTTTCTCATGAACCTAGATTAGTTCAGAGTCGTTGAATTTTCCATAGAAGAATTCAAATTTGTCGCCATGAAAGGCATTGCAGCTTCAGCAGCAACTGGAGCTTCGAAAGTAAGGTTGAGCTTGCTTTCAAGAGCTTGGATATAACCAGTAAGAGTGCCTTCTTCAGAACGGATAACGCGCTTAAGAAGCTCAACGTTACCTGGCTTAAGAGACTTTCTTTCTTGATCAAAAAGAAGCTGAATTTGAGTCATGTAAGTGATGTCGTTTTTTGACTTATTGTCGATCACTTGAATTTCGTGACCTTCACGGATGATCTGAGCAATTTCTTCTAAAGTTACGTAACAGCTTTGGAAAGTGTCGTAAAGCTTGCGGTTCTGGTAACGCTTGATGATACGTACGTCTTTCATGTTATTCCCCTATTTGTGGTTTATACCTGGTAAATCATTTTCAAGGTATATGTTAATATTTGATGACTCTGGAGAGTTGCAGGCCCAAAGAACTTTTGTTTTTGCGCGCTGGTAACAAACCATTTATTCGGAGGGGGTTTTACTAATCCCCATCAAACAAGTCAACCCACTCAGTCAAAAATAATTCATAAGGAAAATAATTCTTCCTTAAGATGGTAAAAATTTCCCTTTTCCTCTTAAGGTTTTAACAAGATTTCAGATACTTAAGAGCTCTTCCTAGGGTCTATTAAGTGAACTGGTAAATCTTAAATTTTCTAAAAAAGCCCGTCAGGATGCCGAAAAGTAGATGAAAGGCCAATTGGATGGCCGAATCGAGACAGGATGCCCATGAGAGTTTTACTACCGATTATCGTTGCTGTTCCCCTGACATTTGTGAGCTGTACGATGGTGCCTCAGAAGCCTGAAGCCCAATCGGAGTTAGTGCAGCTCGAAATTGATAAGCAGGATAAGAAGGCCTATGAGTTGGCCCTCAAGCAGATGGATGCGTTGGTGACAAAGGCTAAAAGTCATCCTGAAACAAAATCCTATATTTCCAGTGACCTTTTTTTAAAAGGGAATATGTCTCTTTTGGAAGGAGACTATGTCACAGCGTCTATTTTATTTAAGACAATTACCGAAATTGACCCGAGCGATGTTTTTGTTCAGAAAAAATATGCCATAAGCTTGATTCGACTCGGAGATCTTGAGGGAGCGCAGTTTGTTTTAGAAAATTTATATAAAACAACTAAAGAAGAGAAAGTAGGCATGATTTTGGCCGGTGTCTACACTGGGATCGATCAAGAGAGCAAAGCCCAGAAACTTTATCAGCAACTTCTTGTTGGAAATCCAAAAAATGAAGATGCCTGCGTCTTTTTGGGCAAATCCTATGCTCTGAATAAGGAGCTTAAAAAGGCTACGACCCAACTACAAGTTTGCGCTAAGAACAACCCTGAAAGCGGTATCTTTGATTATTATTTAGGGAAATTGAGTATTGATCAGGGGCAGCCCGTGAAGGCCATGAGTTCCTTTGCGACAGCAGTAAAAAAACAACCAGGATTAACTCAAGCTGTAAGTGCACTGGGAATCATGTATGAGGATAAGGAACAGTTTGCTCAAGCGATCAATCTTTATGAGAAACACCTTAAGGTAGATGCGAATGATAATGTCATTTTGAATCGAATGGTCCAGATACTTTTTCAAAAAGAAAAGTATCAGGATGTCATTCCTTATGCAGAGAGATTAAGTGACTTAGAACCCGAAAATTTAAATTTAAAAGTTAAGCTCGGCGTTCTTTACACTGATGCCAAAAAATTTCCAGAAGCAGTTTCAGTCTTTAAAGACTTATTATCGGCTGCTCCGGAATCCGATAAAATTCTCTATTATCTCGGTGCTATCTATCAAGAGATGCAAGAGTTCCAAGAATCGATTGAATACTTTAATCAAATTCCCTCCAGCAGCGGCCTTTATGCAGACAGTTCGGTTCAGATGGCCAATATGCTCTCTTCGCTGGCCCAAGCCGAGTTCATGGATAAAGAAGGAGATAAGTGGCAGTCAAAGTTCCTGAGTTTCATCAATACAAAGATGAGTGAACTCAAGGATCTTAAAACTGAACTTACCGTCCTGAAAGCAGGTTACTTTGAGGGAATAGGGCACTTTTCAAAAGCACTAGGATCTTTGGCCACTGTTCAAAATGAAAAAAACTTTTCTACGAGTCATAAATTTTACTTGGCGAGTCTTTATGAGAAAGAAAAAAATTATGAAAACTCCAAATCTATCATTCTTTCAGTGATTGACCAAGACCCAAAAAATGCTCACGCCTGGAATTATCTTGGATATTCAATGCTCGTGAGAGATGAAGACGTTGAAAAGGCTCATGAGTACATCAAAAAAGCCTTGGCCATGAGTCCAAATGATGGATACATCATGGACTCTATGGGCTGGTATTATTATAAAAAAGGGGAACTCAAAAAAGCTCTTGGTCATCTACAAGTTGCTCATAAACGAGTTCCTGATGATGTTGAAATTCTGAAACATCTTGCCATCATTCACGGCGAGCTCAAAGACATTCCGAAGGCGAAATTTTATTTGGAAACAGCTTTAAAACATACTCGGCTTCCTTATGAGAAACTCGAATTGATTGGCTCTCTTGAGAAGCTCGATTCTGATCGTCTCCCTGCTTCTCAAAAGCAGAGTGGAGAATAAGAAAACTTGCGTTTCGAACCTTTTACTTTCAAAATTTAATAATGAGAAATTTGCTATCTAATTTTGTATTAACTGTTTTATTTTCATCTTGTGCCATGGTGAATTATCCAGGGCTATTTCAGAAATCTATACCTGAACTGATTAGTTCCTTAAAAGGGGAGGGTGAGGGGAAAGGACGCTTAGGACTAGGAGAGCATCAATATTTATTTAGTTTTGAATCATTGATCAAAGATGATCAAGACTGGATCCTCGCAGCGAGTATCCCACTTCACGGTGAGGAAATTCTTAGTTTAAAAAATATTCGAGAAAAAACTGATTCAACTAAAGAGTATGGTCGCTTTGAGTTAAGAATGGTTCGAGGCATTAAAGATTTTTTGATTTCTCAGAAAAAATCACCGGAATTGGCCGATAATTTTCTTCAAGAGTTTCGATCAATCATTCGACTGATGTTGCACAGAAAACTTGGATTAAAAATTGAATGCGAATCTCAATGCCGGTTTGAAGAACAAATTTATCAATTAGAATTAACGAAATCTCATCTCTCTTTCAAAAAAGAGATTTTAAAAGATTATGAAATTGAACTCGTGGAATCGAATCTTACAGGATCTTTCTTCAAACGAACGAGTATCTTTTTCCGTCTCAAAGGCGCTTCTTTATCCTCTCCTCCATTGCTCTCCTTAGAGCTCTTTTGGAATTAATTTTTTAATACCTGACTTACTTGGTGGCAAAAAGCACCTCTTGTCGGAGACTTTCCGTTTTTGTAGTGAATAAATAAGGGATACGAATACAATATTGTTATCCATTTTTTTAGGAGCTCAAGAGCTATGAAACGTTTAGTCCTTTTATTTGGCGGGATATTTTTAATTCTCTGTGGTTGTTCAAAAGAACGAAACTTTGATGAGCGCGAGTTACATTTTATTTCTCCTGAAAAAATAGTCGGTTTTGATCCCATTCATGCCTCTGACATGTACTCTGGCAATGAAGTCGGTAAAGTTTACGAGGGGTTATTTGAATTTCATCCCTTAAAGCGTCCTTATGAGTTGATGCCAAATTTGGCAGAGTCTTTACCGTCTGTCAGTGAAGATGGACTGACCTACACTTTTAAATTGAAAAAGAATGTTCTCTTTCATGATTCTCCAGCTTTCAAAGATGGTAAGGGCCGTGAAATGAAGTCAGATGATATAATTTTTTCCATCAAGAGACTTGCAGATCCTAAATTACAGGCCAAAGGCTGGTGGCTTTATGATGATAAAATTGCAGGTTTAAATGAGTGGCGAGAAAAGTACGCTTCTCAAGAAACAACAAATTACAGTGATGAGATTGAGGGGATAAAAAAGATTGATGATTATTCTTTTTCAATCAAGTTAAAAAAACCATATCCTCAATTCCTTTATGCTCTTGCCATGCCTTATTCATTTGTCGTGGCCAAGGAAGCTGTTCAACATTTTGGAAAAGAGTTTCTAAATCATCCTGTTGGGACTGGTCCTTTTATCCTTCCCGTTTTTGATCAGAGCAACAGAATTGTTTATCTTAAGAACCCAACCTTTAGAGAGAAGCTTTACCCATCTGAAGGTGAGGAAGGTGATGATAAGTTAGGTCTGCTCGCCGACGCTGGAAAAAGAATTCCTCTTGTTGACAAGATTGTTGTGGATATTGTTGTTGAATCGCAGCCTAAATGGCTTTCGTTTCAAAAGGCTAAAGCAGACTTATTAGAGATTCCAAAAGACAACTTTGACTCTGCTGTGATTGCTGGAAAAGAAATCGCTCCAGAATTAAAGAGTAAAGGGATTCGACTTTATGCAAATGCTCAATTAGATGATACGTTTTTTGCTTTTAATCATGATGATCCGCTTTTTAAAAATAAAAAACTTCGTCAAGCGATGTCAGTGGCCTGGGATCGCCAAGAGGCCAATAAGCTTTTTTATAATGGCTCGGCAGTTGAATCTCAAAGTGTCATTCCGCAAGGCCTAGGAGGCTATCGTAAAGAATTTAAAAATCCTTACGTAAAATTTGATCTTGAGATGGCCAAAAAGCTATTAGCAGAAGCTGGATATCCAAATGGTAAAGGACTTCCGTCTATTACCATCCAAACTCGAAACGAAACAGTAGCACGCCAAATGATCGAGCATTTTGCAAAAAATCTCGAAAAAATTGGTATTACAATTAAAGTGGGCATGAATACTTGGCCAGAACTCATCAATAAAGTCACCAAGCGCCAACACCAGATGTATACCATGGCCTGGGGTGCTGATTACCCAGATGCAGAAAACTTTCTGGGACTTCTTTACTGTCCAAATTCATCTCCCGGCTCAAATGGGTCAAATTATTGTAACCCTGATTTTGATAATCTTTATAAAACAGCCACAATTCTTCAGGATGGACCTGAAAGAAACATTATGTATGAAAAGATGAATGAAATGATCGCTCTTGATATGCCATGGATTTTTGGCTTCAACAGAACTAAGTTTTATCTCTCACAAGCATGGTTAAAGAACTATAAATTCATGGAATTTAATCATTCTCAATTTCAATACTTAAATTTGGATTTAGAAGTCAAAAAAGAATTGATAAAGAAATTTTAAAAGGCCCAATGACTAAATATATTATCAGAAGATTACTCTACATGATTCCCGTCCTCTTAGGGGTCAGTCTAATTATCTTCGTTCTATTTAATGTTGTTTCAGGTGACCCGACTGCAGTGCTTTTAGGGAAAAACGCGACCGTAAGGCAAATGGCAGATCTAAGAGAACAGCTTGGGCTCAATAAGTCACTTTTGTCTCAATATTTTGATGTCGTTAAATCAGCTTTCACTTTTGACTTTGGTTATTCCTGGGCGACCAAGCAGGAAATCTCGCACATGATTTGGCAAGGGGCCTATCCCTCTCTCTGTCTATCTGTTCCTGCTTTTGTTATTTCGACGATCTTGTCACTTCTGATTTCACTTATGGTTGCTTATTACAGAGGAAAAGGGATTGATCTCTTCGTACGGATTATCTGTATTGCAGGAATGAGTATTTCAGCTCTTGCCTACATCCTTTTTTTCCAATGGTTCTTTGCTTATAAATTAGGCTGGTTTGAGATCTCAGGATTTGAGCCTGAATTTCCCGCCTTTATTTCTTATGTGGCGTTGCCTGCTGTTATTTGGATTGTTCTGAGTATTGGCCCAGATGTTAGGTTCTTTAGGACTGTTATTCTTGATGAGATATATCAAGACTATGTCCGGACCGCCCGGGCCAAGGGGATATCTGAGATGACGATCCTGTTTAGACACGTCCTGAGAAATGCTCTCATTCCGATTATTACTTATGTTGTGATTCAGATTCCTTCACTTATCCTGGGAGCTTTGCTCCTGGAAAATTTTTTTAGTATTCCTGGTCTCGGAGGAATGACATTGAATGCCTTAAACTCATCTGACTTCCCAGTCATGAAAGCGATGGCGGTGATGTCGAGTGTTGGTTACATCTTGTTTGGACTTTTGGCGGATATTCTTTATACCGCTGCTGATCCTCGCATAAAGTTTAAATAGGACAAGAAAATGAAGACGAACACATTATGGAAAGATGCTTTTAAAAGACTCTCAAATGATAAACTGGCCTTGGTTGCTTTAGTCATTGTTTGTTTCTACTTTCTCATCGCCATTCTCTCTTCACTTGGTTTTGTTGCAAGTGGCTGGTCGCAGGAAGTGGGGGCTTCAAATTTGGCCCCATCAATGAATCATTTTTTTGGAACAGACATCTTTGGTCGGAGTGTCTTATTAAAAGTTATTAGAGGAACTCAAATTGCGATGTCCGTTGGAGTCGCTGCCTCTATTATCGCTATCCCAATTGGCGTTATTCTGGGTGCTTTGGCCGGTTATTTTGGAGGGTGGGTGGATGATATCATCACTTGGTTCTACACCACGTTCTCTTCAGTTCCAAATATCATGCTCCTCATTTCGATCACACTCATCCTTGGGAAAGGAATTTTTGCCGTTTACATCGCACTTGGAGCGACTAGTTGGGTGACTTTATGTCGACTGATTCGTGGTGAAGTGATGAAGCATAAGGAGCGAGAATATGTACAAGCTGCTGGGGCCATTGGTGGGGGGCATTTAAGAAAACTCTTTCGTCACATCCTGCCCAACGTTTCACATATCATCATTATCAATACCTCAATGCAGTTTCAAATTGCGATTAAATCTGAAGTTATTCTTTCCTATCTCGGTCTTGGCGTTCAAGGTGAGCCAAGCTGGGGAACGATGATTGATGATGCTAAGCTTGAGCTCGTTCGAGGTGTCTGGTGGCAACTGGCCGGTGCCACGCTTGCCATGTTTCTTATTCTTCTCGCATTTAATATTTTAGGGGATGCACTTCGTGATGCCCTTGATCCAAAGTTAAAAGGAAAATAACTTATGACATCGTTACCACTACTTTCAGTAAGAGATCTTGTGGTTGAGTTTCAAACCGGTGAAGGAATCGTGCGGGCCGTGAATAATGTGTCCTTCGATATTCCTCAAGGTAAAACGATTGGAATTGTGGGGGAGTCCGGCTCTGGAAAAAGTGTCACTTCTCTTGCCGTTATGGGTCTTCTGCAAAAGCCGGCCGGAAAAATCCCGCAGGGACAAATTCTTTTTGAAGGTCAAGATCTCCTCAAATACAATGAAGACCAGATGAGAAAGATCCGCGGGAATCAGATCTCAATGATTTTCCAAGAGCCTATGACTAGTTTAAATCCAGTCTTTAAAGTGGGAGAGCAAATTGCTGAAGCCTTAAGAATTCACAAAAATTTGTCAAAAAAAGAAGCTTGGGAAAAAGCTGTTCATCTGATGAACCAAGTTGGCATTCCTCATCCTGAAATAAGTGCCCATAAATTTCCTCATGAAATGTCAGGCGGGCAAAAACAACGAGTCATGATTGCAATGGCGATTTCTTGCGAACCGAAATTACTTATCGCTGATGAACCGACAACGGCGCTCGATGTAACAATTCAAAAACAAGTCTTAGAGCTGCTTTATAAATTACAACAAGAATACCGTATGAGTATGATGTTTATTACACATGATTTGGGTGTCATTGGGGACATCGCTGATGATGTTGTCGTTATGTACCGATCAAACGTCGTTGAAAAAAATCATGCATCTAATATTTTCATGTCAGCTCAACATCCCTATACCAAGGGGCTTCTGGCATGTCGGCCGAAGCTTGGCGCCAATCCAAAACGCTTACTTACGGTGAGTGATTTTATGACTGAAGATGGTCAGGAAAAAATTGTTCCATCTGAAAGAGTCCAGGTCTTTGACAAAGAATCAGTCATTGAAAAAGATGAAAAAGTTCTACTTGAAGTGAAGGATTTGGTGACGCAGTTTCCAATCAAAGGCGGACTTTTTGGCCGTACGGTGGATCATTTTAAGGCCGTGAATGGCGTTAGCTTTCAACTTAAGAAGGGGAAGACTCTAGGTCTTGTGGGGGAATCAGGATGCGGTAAAACGACTCTTGGGAGAACGATTCTTAGATTAGTTGAACCAGCTTCTGGGAATATTATCTACGATGGCAAAGACATTACCCATGTCTATCATGAGGAGCTTCGGCAATTGAGAAGGAAAATGCAGATTATTTTCCAAGATCCCTATTCTTCACTCAACCCCAGAATGACGATATCAGATATTCTCACTGAGCCACTCAATATTCATAAAATTGGCGGATCGAGGGCGGAAAAATTGGATATGGCCCGGGAGCTGATTGAAAAAGTTGGTTTAAAATCCAATCAGATGAGTCGATACCCTCACGAATTTTCTGGAGGTCAGAGACAAAGAATATGTATTGCAAGAGCATTGATGCTTAAGCCTGAGTTTGTTATTTGTGATGAGTCTGTCTCTGCCCTTGATGTTTCCATTCAAGCGCAGGTTTTGAATCTACTTCTCGATCTCCAGCAGGAGTTTGGGCTCACTTATGTCTTTATTTCACACGATTTGAGTGTCGTGAATTTTATCGCTGACGAAGTGGGTGTCATGTATGCGGGAAAAATTATTGAGATGGATAAGGCGAGTCGCATTTATAAAAATGCGACTCAAGAATACACCCGCTCACTTCTCTCAGCAATTCCAAAAGGGCAGACTAAGCAAGCTCCGACGTTAACGGTCTGAGCTTTGTATAAATGGCAATAAATATTGTGCTTAGGATGAAGCCCCAATACACATTGAGATTCCAATCCCAATTGAGAATCATAGTGTTCAAATATACTCCACACATCCCGCATGCATAGGCACCAATGACAACGGTTGGAGTGAGTCGGTAATTAAACCATTTTTTCAAGATAACTTTGGTTGCAAAGAGCGCGAGAAGTGAGCCCCCCGTCCAAGATTGTGCTCTTAAGCCCAAGAGTAGAAGACCATCACTTTTTGCTGCGATGATGGCAACAGTCAAAATAAGACCAGCGACAATGATGGAATCAATGATCCCATAAAATTTCATTCGTTTTGGATCTCGCTTGGGAAAGATATCATTGTAAAAAGTTGCACAGAGGGCATTGATTGTAGAATCAAGAACACTCATCGTGGCGGCCAATACTCCTGCGACCATGATACCTCTAAGCCCCGTGGGAAAGTAGTTCACAATGAAATGGGGGAAAAGGTGATCAGCATTTGGGACTGAAGCCGGAATAGGATGAGATTGGTAGTGGGCCCACAGGAGCGCACCAACACTCAAGAAGAGTAAACCAACAGCAATAGAAATAAATGATGAAAAGAATATGGCGTATTGACCACCTCGAATATTTCGGTTCGCTGTTATACGTTGAGCAAAATCTTGATCCACACCATGGGTGGACATATCAAAAAGAAAACCACCCATAATTCCTATGACAAATGGCCAGGGATTAGTGAAATCAAGAATGGTTGTTTTTCCCGCATGCTGGGCTACCAGCATTAAGTCAGACCAACTTGTCCCACTGACCTTAGGAATAAGATAATGAGCGAGAAGTCCTCCGAAAATGAACAAGGAGAGTTGTAAAATATCAGTTCTGACAACGGCCTTCAATCCACCCACTTGGATATAAACCAGTGTGAGTAGTGTGACACTGAGAAGCGCCATGGGAATTGAAAGTTGAAAAAATTGTGCCACCAAAATGGAACCAGAGAAAAGTCTTACTCCGACTGAAATGATTTTACTACATGAATAAAAAAGCGCCACGGTTCTTCTGCCTGAAGGCAAGCCTGTGTGCTTGGCCATCACTTCATATATAGTTAAGCCTTGATCATAGACTCGAGGAAGAAATACTACAGCGATTACAAAACGAGCGGCGATCGCACCCATATAGATTTGGATAAAAGAAAAATTATTTTTAAAAGCAAAGGCCGGAATACCTACAAAAGTAAGGGCCGAAACCTCGGTTGCAATAATGGAGCAAATGGACTCAAAAAAGGTGAGGGATTTGTTGGCCATGTACTTTTCCTGAGCTATTTCCTCGGGTGTCTTGAGCTCAGACTCGTGCATGGTTTCCCTTGAAACCAAAGCAATCGCAAAGATGGCCACCACGTAAGCAATTACGAAAAACCAGTCAATTAGTTGAATATCCATGTGAATGTCCTTTTGGTCAGTGTATGTTACCAGATCGCTTAAGTCTACTTTTCCGCTTCAAAAGCTGTTCTGATTTTGTCCTCAATCTCCCCTCAAAATGTCCCGATAGGTATTGAGAAACATTGGATTTTTATGAAGCCCATGACAGAAAACTTTGTGCCTTTAGCGATAAAAGATTTTGCAAAAAAAATCATTAGCGATGGGCATCTTTATTTGCGCACAAAAGATGGGCGTAGATTTTATTTGATGAAGCCGGGAATTTTTATCGACGAATCTTTTGTCAAAAAACATGCTACCAACCAAACTGTGTTTGATTATTTTCCTGTGACAGATGAGGTTCTCATCTCTCAATTTCAAACGTTGTTTAAGGAATTAAAATATCTTCAGTTCGAAAAAGATTTGCGACTGAAAACAGTTCAAATTGTTTCTTTTTTTAAAGAGATCTTTTTGACTGAAAAACATTTTTTAAGTTTTGCCCTGGCCTGCTTCTCTGAGTTTTGTGATCTCTCAGTTGATGACTTAAAAAAGATGCACGAAACAGACTTATACCTTTTTAGAAAATCTCTTTATTCATCAGCTTTTGCAGTTATCATTGGCCTTACGAATGACTTCTATCATTATCCCATGATTAAAGATTTTTATAATCTTACACTTGGACTAGATATCGGTCTTTGTGACGCTCGTTATAGCTATTTTGTTGCCGAAGCATGTAATCGAGAGAATCAATCTCCTGGTTCGGGGATCGAATGGATGAAAAATGAAGGCGCGTCTGTGCTTGAGATTGATGTCTTTCTTAAGCATCCTGAGAGAAGTTATGATTATTTTAAAAATCAATCTGAATTACTGGCCTATCCTGAGCTCAAAGAAATAGCTCTCTACCAACATGAGTTATCCCAGGGGAATGGGTTCCCGAGAGGAATTCCAAAGGGACAAGTTTCAAGTTGGGAAGCTGTCGTTATCCTTGCCAGTACAATGGTTGAAATCAAAGATGAGTACCATTTTGAAACAGATGTTCTGAATTATATTCTCAATTTCCAAAACCAAAAATTGACAGAGCTGCCAGTTCAGAGAGTTTACAAAAAACTCTGTATGAGCTTAGGCGATGTCTTTCAGGTAAAGGAGACTGCTGGTTGAGTACTGAAATGGTTAAAAAGAAAATGGCCATTTTAAATCTCGCCGGAGCGCTAGCTCCTGAGATTATGCAGTACTTTGCCAAAAAAGGGATTGAGATATTCTCTCCAGAACAAAATCTTCACCTGGATTGGACTCATATTCTTACTTCAGGCCAGATTGATTTTTTCGCCATCAGCGCTGAGTACGATACCATTAAGAAGAATATTAAGCTTGTCTCAATTTCTCCATTAGATGACTTACAACCATTTGTCATGTCGAACGGTAAATTAATACTAGATGATGTTTGGTTTAAGCACGGATTTGGAGAATTCATTTTAGATAAGTTTTTTCAGGATTTTGGTGGGATTGCCCTGGGTGATAGCTATCCTGTTTTCAAGGAAAGAGGCTCATTCAATATTACCAATCCGTTTAATACGGGTGAATATCTTGACCGCCTTGTGCACACTGCTTTCCTAGATGGGATGAGCGGGCTTTCCATAAAAACTTTCTTCGATCATCTCGTCATGTATTTAACAGGACTAAAAAATAAAGGGAAACTAGGATTACCAATTGAAGTGACCTATGGCTACTTCGAGGATGTCTTTGGGATTCAGCTTCATTTCTTTACCAAAGATCTCATTTTGGAAGATCTTACGTTAAGTCTTTCGAGCGAAATATCAAAAAAGGCTGAAGAGTATTTGCTTAATATCTCAGTCCACTCTTGCGATTTTTTTGACCTCACCTTCCTCCAGGAAGTCAATAAAGCCGTTGTCACTGGACTTTGGACCAAAGATGACAGTATCAAGATTGAAAATCGCGGATTGTTAATTAGCAATCTCTCTTCAACATCGGCCATAACTCATTATCCTTCAGAAGGTGTAACATCTTATCAAGGAACTGAACCCGTTCTTACTGATCTCTCCGAAAAAATTGTTTTACCGGGATCAAGTCCTAGAGAATCATTCGGGGATAAATTTGATGTTCCAGATAATCAAATCGATGATGAGGATGTGACTCAGACTATCGGTGGTGGACCTTACAGCAATGATGAGCAAGCAACTCTTGTAAAGGGTACCAAAGATTTATCGGAAGATATTCAACGAATTGCTGGCGGATCTAGTGCTGAAAAAGAGTCATCGACCATAGTAAAAGGTACTCAGGCCGATGTTGATGATGCGGCGACACTAGTTAAAGGAACCCGAGAAGAGAAAGAGTCTACTCAGACAATAGCTGGTGGGCCTGCTTCGAAAAAAGAGCAAGTTTCAATTGTTAAAGGGACCAAAGCAGCGCCAGATGAGGTAATGAAAATTTCAGGTGATAGCGAATCAAGTGATGATGAATCGCTAGAGATGATAAAAGGTGCTGCTAGTCGAACACAGCAAGCTCTTAAAATAAAATCTTTGAATCCCAATAATCAAGTTGATGAAGAAAATCAGGTTGATGCGACCAATCCTATAGATCAGAACCAGCTCATTGGAACTAAGACTAATCCACCAAGAAAAGTAACTTCCTCCATTTCGCCTGCAGATGACAAAACAGATTCCGAGAATTCGATTGATTCGCGAAAAAATCAACGAGAGATGGCAAACCAGCGACAGAATGAGATGGCGATAGAGGATCAAGAGCTGGAGTTCGAAGCACCTGCCGGAACTCTTTTGAAAGACAAGCATTTGGTCAAGGGGAGCAAGGAAGAAGAAAATGCCAAGCAAGTGATTCAGCAGGAGCGGGCAAAAATCCAAGAGATTCTCAAGATTAAATCTTTGAAGAGTGAGTTCCCTGCGGAGCTGAAAAATAAATTTAATGATCATCTTATCTCGCAAGATAAGACATTGGCCCAGGCGACAGAGAAAGATCTTGAGGAATTTAAAAAACAACAAATTCAGCATGCTATAAAAAATGCCTCAGCTCCGCTTGAAAGTCGCATGATAGGCAAATCTTCAGGAGTTCCTCAGGAAGTTGCTAGCTCTGGCAATGACAGGGCCAGTGAACTAAAAATGATGGCCCTAACTGCAGAAAATGAGAATTTAAAATCAAAAATGAAAACACTTTTGAGTGAAGTGAAAATTCTCAAGGACTCAAAATCTCAAATGGCCGACTTTCATCGCAAGGCGATGGAAACAGCAGAAACCATAACTCAAAATCAACAGAGTGCTCAGCTTGATCAGTTATTACGTGAACAAATGTTGCAGAAAATTAAGTCAGAGAATGGTCTCAGCGGGCCAGACGCTAAGAAGCTTGTGGATCTTATGGAGCGAGAAACCCAATTCGTTCAAGGTTCTAAAGAGATTGAAGCTCGCTTGAAAAAAGCACAAATCGAATTAAATCAGAAAGAGACTTTTTTTACACAGGAAATTGAAAAGCTTAACAGGCAACTAAAAGCAAAAGAAACAGTGATTACGAAGTCGAAAGAAAATGTCACGGCGATGTTTGAAAAGAAAGATCAAGAGATCTTTATGCTTAATGAAAAACTAAAAGAAGCCAATAAAGTTGCCATGACCAATAATCCTCAGGCGCAGCAATTGTACGTTAAGGAGCTTGAGAAACAAGTTTCCAATCATCAGAAAATGATTGAGATATATAAAGAGAAGCTGTCCCAGTTTCCAATGGCAAAGACTGATGATGAAATTAGCAAAGAAGAAAATCGTAAACTTCAAATGATGAATACCCAATTCAAAAATCAGTTAGATATTGCCAAAAAAGAAATTCAAAAGTTTCAGGATAAGATGTCCCATGACTCCGAGCAATTGATAAATCTCAAAACGGAGAAATTAAAACTTGAAGAAAGTCTTAAGAAGGCGAATATGGCGGTTAAAAAAGAAGAACTCGCGAGCAATACGCCTTCTCAACTAGAAAGCGAAGTGAAGAAACTTAAAGGCCTTTGTGAATTTTATGAGGTTCAAATTAAAGAAGCCCAAACTCGTAATAGAGAGCAGGATGTTAAGCTTCAAGCGGCCCTGAAAAATCAAAAGAAAGATAATATTGCCGATGAATCAGGAAAGGGCCGACTGGGTCAGCTTGAAAACAATGTGCGTAAGTTAACCCAGGATCTGGTAGAAAGTCGTAACCAATTAGCCGAGATGAAAAAAGACGCTAGTAAGTTAAAACTAGAAAAAGTCGCACTTCAGAACCAGTTGGATAAATATAAAAAGGCCGAAAAGACCGATAAGGCGAAGCCTGCACTGCCCAAAAAGCCAGGAACTGGCGGAAAAGCCGCTTAAAGAAAGATTTTTTCTTGCCAAATTTCTCCTGTTCCCTCATTATCAAACACCTCTCACATACCTAGTTGCCCAGTTGGTGGAATTGGTAGACACGTTAGGCTTAGAACCTAATGCGCGAGCGTGGGGGTTCGAGTCCCTCACTGGGCACCAACTTTTTCCGAAAGGAACAAGTTAGTAAAAGTGTGAAAGATTTTTAAAAGCTCCGTCTCGCGCCGGGGCTTTTTTTTGCCTATTTTTTATAAAATCTGGTGAACCTCGATGAAAAACACTCTCATTAAAAATTTCCCGCTCTTTCTCATCTTTGGTGCCATGGGCATGGCGATGGAAATCTTTTTCACTGCTTTTTACGACATTATCGTTCATCATCAGACAAACGTGGCCCTCAAGGGATTTTCTTACGCCTGGATGTTACCGATTTATGGAATTGCGGCCTATGCTTTCCCGCCACTGATTGAGAAATTGAAGGCGATCGGCTGGTTGGGAAGAGGACTGGTTTTTGGCGTTGGCATCTTGATCGTTGAGTATATTGCCGGAGCTTTGCTAAAATCCCTCACTGGGGCCTGTCCCTGGGAGTATAAAGAGGGGTGGCATCTTCACGGCTTTATCCGCTTTGATTTTTATCCGCTCTGGACTATCTTTGCCATGGCCGTGGAGAAGCTTCTTCTATGGCTGAAACCTCGGTTGATGCTGTAGATGATCTAAGAAAATTTTTTGATTCGCCAAAAGACTTCCAGACCTAAAACAGCACTGAGAACGGCCCCAGTGAGCCATGCCATAAACATCACGAATTGAAATTTAACCCCAAAAATCATAAAGCAAATGAGTGCGATGGCACCGATAGAGGTAAAAGAGGGTAGTTCTATTTTTCTTAAAACTCGCAGCTCGTCGTGATTGAGTATAAAAACAGAAATAACGGATCCAAGCCCTAAAAATATCGCTCCACAGGCGATATTACACGCGAGCTCTCCCCAACTCATCAAGATATGCCCCAGAAAAGAATGCGGATTAAAACCGAGGTCGAATTGTGGGCAAATGCTCAGCACGATGAAACTTGCAAAGAATTGAATGATGGCGAGTTTAATAAA
Organism: Bacteriovoracaceae bacterium; assembly: GCA_947448495.1. GTDB lineage: Bacteria > Bdellovibrionota > Bacteriovoracia > Bacteriovoracales > Bacteriovoracaceae > Peredibacter. Next base: position 22,882 of record CANFNX010000012.1, read on the forward strand.
AACTCTGATCCATGCAGGTGAAAGTTTAGACTTTATGTCGGATTGGATTTTCTTTTTTAAATCAAGTGGCATGTGATTATTCATCTTTTACCTCATTGTTTTTTTCTTAGCAAGCGAAGGGAGCGGCTGATGATTTGTCTGATATTCGCTGGTGTAGAATTAAGCTTCTTTGCTATTTCTTCAAAACTCATGTCCGCTAGATATTTCATTTCAATAATGGAACGATTTTTTTTATTCAGTGCGTGAAGGGATTCATCAATATCAATCTCGTTTTTTTCATTCATCAAAAATTCTTTTAGCTCTTCAAGATTGATTTTAGACGATTTTCGAAGGTGATCATAAAGAACACTGCGAGCAATCACAAATAACCAGGCATCGAAAGGGTGTTTCGGGTCATATTTTTCTTTTGTTGAGTGAAGTTTGAAGAAAATATTTTGAGTCACATCTTCGACTTCATTTTTTGAAAAGAGGTGTTTTGAGACATAGGCATAGACTCTTTGATGAATTCTCTCAAATAATTCATCAAAGGCGCTGGCATCACCATCAGCATATCGAAGCATGAGTTCTTCGTTCGTCAAACGGCCCTCCCCCCTAGCTATATAGTATACGATCATTTTTTATAATTTGTGACAAGGTTGTCACAAAAGCCTCATCTTATGCGTATTCCTTGATGAGGTTAATAAAGGAGGACTTTATGTCAAAATTAGCTACATTTTCATTACTTATGGCGCTTGCTGCTCCAGTGGCCTTCGCGACAGAACATCAGAACGAAAAAGAAAAATGTTCTTGCTCGAAAGAATGCAAAGAAAAGTGCCAAAAAGGGAAATCAGAAGACTGTCAGTGCAAGGAATGCGATTGTAAAAAAAGTCATCAGTGCCATTAACACTTCTTACTCGATAGTGTTTGACTTAAAATTTTCTTCCTCTCAAGAGGAGAAAATTTCTCAATCGAGTAGCGAAGCATAGTTCTCGGCATCTCTGGCCCATGGGTTTTAAGAAAGTTGCGCAGCCCTTGAGGATCGCGCTTTCCTGCTTCTCTTAACATCCATCCAGTCGCCTTATGCATGAGATCTTCGCGGTCTTTCAAAAGCAATTGAGCATATTTAAAGGTAAGTGCTGTTTCTGAATTTCTTATAAAGGCGAGAGTGGCGACAATGGCCGTTCTTCTTTCCCAATGTTGCTTTGACTTGATCATTTTATCTAAGATCAAAGTTTCCTGGTTGTTAAAAGAGTGGGCTCCCAAAATGAAGTAGGCCGATTGATCCACAAGGTCCCAATTATTGACGAATTTTTTATGCTTCAAATAGAAGCGTATAATTTTCTCTCGTCCCTCATGATTCGCTTTTTTGAAATTGAAAACGAGAATGAAGATTGCCAGAAGTCTTTCCTCGTGAATAGGGCTCTGAATAAGCAGACTGAGCTCGGAATGAGATGTCGAGAGATATTGCTTAGCGATTCTTCTGAGATCCGGAACCTGAACGCCGATGAAAACATCACCCTCACCGTACTGACCCTTACCAGTTTTAAAAAAGGATTTGAGAACTTTGGCCTTAGCAGGAGATGAGTGTCTTTTTAAGGCGAATTTTATTTTTTGATAATTCAAATTTTATTTTATCCAGAAAAATTAATAAATTCTTCATGTTATTGTCAAAAGTTATAAACTCTTAGTCTATCACTGAAGTGTTACATGTTCTTGCGTCAAATTGGGAGAAGTTGGGAAAACATTAATAAATCCCGAAAAGTAGCGATTCTTAATATCGAAAGTCAATTATTTAGATGAGCTTTATCGATGGGGGGAGGGGAGTATCCTCCTTTATTTCAAAATGAAGCTCGCTTCGACCAGTTAATTTACAACTCTTATCGGTTTATTTAAAATATGACGACGGATTTGAACTTTGCAGCTTATGCACAACCAGAATGTTACTGGTTGATTACTTTTTACTATTTGAGAATTGCATGAAAAAAGATGGTTTGAAAGCAGGTCTTGTTCTTAGTGCCTTGGGTGTTGTTTATGGAGATATTGGTACAAGCCCTCTCTATGCTCTCAAGGAGTCGCTTCACCACACTCACGGCGTGGCCCTTAGTGAGGCCAATATTTTTGGGGTTCTTTCCCTCATCTTTTGGTCCCTCATACTCATTATTTCTCTGAAGTACCATTTGCTTATTTTGAAAGCAGATAATAAGGGTGAGGGAGGCATTCTAGCTCTGACGGCACTCATCACAAATATCTTTAAAAAGGATCCAAAAAGATTAAAATTTTTGACGATGTTTGGACTTTTTGGAACTGCCTTGTTGTACGGAGATGGGATGATCACACCTGCTATTTCAGTTCTTTCGGCAGTAGAGGGACTTGAGTTAGTACAACCAGGCTTGCATCCATTCATCATTCCAATAACGGTTGTCATTCTTATTGGTTTATTTTCAGTGCAAAAACATGGCACAAGTGCAGTGGGTAAAGTTTTTGGTCCCATTACTTTGGCTTGGTTTCTCATTTTAGGATTACTGGGACTAAATAAGATTATTTCCAACCCTCATGTCCTCGTCGCATTAAATCCCCAATATGCATTAGATTTTTTTGTCATGAACGGGATGAAATCATTTTTTGTGCTTGGATCGGTATTTTTAGTAGTGACTGGAGGCGAGGCCCTTTATTCTGATCTTGGACATTTTGGCAGACATCCAATTGATGCTGCTTGGTTTAGTTGTGTCCTTCCATGTTTGATTTTAAATTATTTTGGCCAAGGAGCATTGCTGTTGGAAAATCCAGCTGCTGTGAAGAATCCTTTTTACTTTTTGGCACCGGATTGGGCCCTTGTTCCTCTAGTCATTATGGCCACTCTTGCAACAGTCATTGCCTCTCAAGCTCTAATTACGGGTGTTTTTTCTTTAACTATGCAGGCAGTCCAGCTGCAGTACTTTCCAAGAACACAAATTTCACATACTTCTGAGACTGAGTTTGGGCAAATTTATGTAGCGATTATGAATACCCTCTTAATGATTTGTTGTATTGCCTTAGTCATTGCTTTCGGTTCTTCTTCTGCGCTTGCGTCTGCGTATGGAATTGCTGTTACTATGACAATGCTCATTACAACTTTTCTTTTTTATTTTGTTGCAAGGTTTAGTTGGGGTTGGAGTAATTGGATCGCCTTATCTTTATGTGGCTTCTTTGGAGCCGTAGAGTTGTGTTTCTTTGGAGCAAACCTATTAAAAGTTATTCATGGTGGATGGTTTCCAATTGTTGTTGGGGCAATTATCTTTTTACTTATGACCACTTGGAAGCGTGGAAGACAAATTTTATCTGAGCGAATGCTCAATTATGTCATTCCTGTATCTGAAATTTTAAGTGTACTCGCCGACAAACAAATTCTGAGAAATCCTGGAGTCGCAGTTTATATGGCAGGGCAGCCGGGGTTCGCGCCACCAGCACTTAATTTAAATATGCATCATTACAAAGCATTGCATGAGCTATTGTTGATCGTTACTGTTAAAACTGAAGAAGTTCCTTATGTTGACAATGATAATAGATCAACTGTCACAGATGTTGGTTTCGGTCTTTATAAGATCCGATTACATTATGGATTTATGGAAGTGCCGGATGTTCCAGCAGCACTTTCTAAGGTGCAGCTAAGAGAAGGTCATAAGATTAACATGTCTCAAGTTACTTATTTTGTCGGACAGGAACACCTTAAGGCCAAGGACAATAATCAAGGAATGGCGGTTTGGAGAGAGAGATTATTTGCCCTGATGTCTAGAAATTCTCAGGCTGCGAGTAACTTTTTTAACCTACCTCCCAATCAAGTTGTTTCTGTCGGTTTGATGGTTGAGCTTTGATGTAATTATTACAAACCCCTTAACCAATCATCTTAATTGATCTAGGTTAACACCATTTTTGAATGTCCTTTTGGGGGCCCTATGAAGTGGTTGATTTCAACTCTGGTTGTTCTAAGTTCATTTTCGGCACTTGCTAATCGCAAAGGACCGATCTTTAGTTTGGATGAGATTCCTTCTCAGAGATCGTTATTATTCGAATACGCTAAGTTTAATGCTCTTCACACCATTGATAACAATGCTCGCTTACTTAAATTTGAAGGCGTGTACAGAGAACTCACAGCTGAGGATTTTTTGGTTTTTAAGTCACGTGAAGGCCGTCATGTTCCCAACCTCGATTTTAGTCTTGCCTTCCAAAATCATAATATGGGGTTTGAGAATAAAGATAAGAAAAATGATCAATACGGATTTTGCTTAGGTGTGACAACTGAACTTCGCAAAATGAACTTACTCGCATTTTATGACCCGGAAAATAAATACCTCGCCGAGGTGCCCTCTAAAGAAGATAGTGAGGCTTGGTTAGCCTTTTATAAGGATCTTATCGATCAAGTCATGATCAATCGTCCTGTTATTATCCCCGGCTTTGCCAATCTTCAGGAGCTCTCAGGAACGCCAGGCTTAAAGGAGTATATGGTTAGGCATGTGCTCAATCAGTGGGCGATGAAAAATGCATCGATCTACTCCGGCTTTTTTCAAATGCTACTTGGTGTAAAGCGTGAGTACTCTAAAAAAGAGGCAAACCAACTTTATAAAGAAGTAAGAGAGCGAATTGCTCGTCACTATCCTCCACGCCTTTTTCTTTCTAAGAAAAACTACGACAAACCCCTCCTCGGTGGACAGTATATTCATGTGATGGAGGCTTTTGAAATCTCAGAAATGGCCGAAGATGGATCTTACAAGATCGGTGTCTGGCACATTAATAACCCATGGGATAAGGCAACCTATCATGTAGAAATTCGCGCTGATGGTACGGCATGGATGGAATGGAGAGACCTTGGCGAGCTGGATATTGTCCCAGGGGATGATGCTGAGATTGCTGAAATGGTTCATCATCTCAAGCCATTTTGCGAGAAGTACAATGAACTTTGTCTTTAATCCTTTTAGAATTTCAGTAAGTTAATACATGTCGATCTGGGCGACTATTTTGACTGGGGTGAATCTTTCACTGTCTCTTGTTCAGAACGAGGACCCGATCTAGCATAAGGGCTCCAATCATAGGAGTCGTTTATGCTTAAGATGAAATTCATGACAATGATAACTCTTTTTATACTCTCGGCCTTATCCCAGGCCGCAACTTATTCCATGGCCAAAATTAATCTCGGTTACGGTAAATTAAATGTAGGTTCGGGCGGGGGAGATTTACTTGTTACGACTGATGCTCAATACAAGCTTGCGTCTATTTCAATTGACGTGAGAGCGGGATTTTTCGGAATGACCACTCCCATAAAGTACTCAGAGAACATGTACAACTTAAGTAAGGGGAGTCATCTGGAATTCTACATGGATGGTGGACGAGATGCCGTAATGACGATTAAGGCAATGGCCGGGTTTGATGAAAATGGCGGTAAACTTCAGATCTCAGTTCTTAAAAAAGAAGGCTACACTTCAAGTATAGTTCAGCTCGCACTTGATTCTGTGACGAAAAAATTCAAAGTTTTGATGAGTAATTCAGTGATCGGCCAAATCAATATCAATATGAGAGGATATAGTATTCCAGATATGTATGTTGGTTGGTATGAAATGAAATAATTAACGAAGAAAACTGACTGGTCCGGCGCCTTCACGAATGATCTCGGGGGCGCCACTCGTAAAATCAATAATGGTTGTCGATTGTCCTACAAATTCATACTCCCCAGGATCTAAAATTAAGTCGATCTTATTGCCGAAATAATCATCAATGAGAGCTCCATAAAGGGCATTCCCATCATCTTCAAGGCCGATCATTTCATGATTAAGGTGGGTGCAAATAACGACCTCGCCGTGAGTCGCGAGGAGTCTTTGACAAAGCGGAGACGGAGGGAATCGAATCCCAACCTCCTTGTCACTTTTTGAGGCTTTCAAATATTTTGTAATTTTCTTATTGGCCTCAAATATAAATGTGTAGGATCCAGGAATTAGTTTTTTGAGAAGGCGAAAAGCAGAATCTTCAATCAGAGAAATTTCCTGAGCTTTCTGAAAGCTCTCACAGAGCATTGTGAAGTGCTTGGTGTTGTCGACATGACGGAGGCGATAAAGCTTATCGACTCCTTCTTTGTTGTAGGGGTCTGCAACAACAACCCAGTTTGTTTCGGTGGGAAAACAAATAAGCCCCCCATTTTTTAAAATCTGGGAGGCCTTAAGTAAAACTCTGTCGTCAGGGTTCGTTGCGACGACGTATTCAATCATGGTTTAGTGTCCGCTGACGCTCATCTCGCGACCAAGAGATTTTGAACGACGCTCAAAAAAGTTTTGAGATTCTTCACGCTCAGACTCTTCTTTGCAAAGAATGCACATCTCAGAAGTTGGACGTGCTCCCAAGCGAGTATAGGTGATGGGATCACCACACTCATCGCACATGCCATACTGTTCTGTTTCAATTTTACTTAAAGTCTTCATAATTTTTTTATAATAAAGACTTTCGCGGTTAGAGAATCTCATATCCGCTGCAAGCAAAATATTATCATTCGCTGAGTCAACTTCATCTTTGCCGCCAGCCGCGGAACTATTTTCATACTCATTTTTCTTGAGTTGGAAATTTGTTCTAATACGTTCTGCTTCAGCTAAAAGTTTATCCTTGAGATCAATGATCTGCTTATCGGACAAGTGGCTGTTTAGTCGAACTGACATCCTTAGTTCTCCTTGTTACAGGTGGTGTGTGTAAATGTGTTATAAAAATTAAAACAGTCTCTTTTTTGATTGCCAATCATCTCGCCCCTACGAAAAAGACGTATTATCTAACATTTGCTTTCAGGATTGAGAGGCGATGTAAGGGGCAAAAAAAATTCCAAGTACATAAGAAACAGTTTTTATATTTTTCCATCAGGAATGACGTTTTTTTGACACCGGACTTTTCATTCAACAACGCGTAAAACCATCTTTAAATAGGAATTTAGGGGATTCGTTAGCAAAATTTCCTAGGGCGCCTTATAATTTTAAAGAAATTTTACCTAGAAGGTTCTTATGAATATTCCCTTTCACCCAGTAATCGTTCACTTTCCCATAGCCATTACATTTATCCTTCCGATTCTCATTTTGACGTTTGCTTGGATGATCAAGCAAAACAAAATGTCTCAGCAAGCGTGGCTCATCATCATCGGTCTTCAAGTTCTTACAACTGTCACTGGGTATGTGGCCATGGAGACTGGAGAGGAAGCTGAGGAGGTGGCTGAACGGGTGATTGAAAAAAAATATATCCATCAGCACGAAGAGAAAGCTGAGATTTTTGTAGGAGCGACTGTCGTCGCACTGGTATTATCAATCGCTGCTTTTTTTCTTAGAAAAGAAATTCAGTTTTTTGTTAAACTGGCCGTGTGTATAGTATCAATCCTAGCTTGTTTTTTGGTCTATAGAACGGGTCACTCTGGTGGCGAACTGGTCTATGAGCATGGAGCTGCAGGAGCCTATTTACAGAAAGAAAATCCAGCTCCTCAAGGCCTTCTACCGACTCCTGGTCAAAATACCTCTGAATCGGCCCATCCGACCGTTGAGAGTGAAAGTCTCAAACAAGATGATAATGATTATGGTGAATCAGATGAAGAAGAACTCATCGATGATGAGGATTCTAAACAGGAAGATTAATTATTTTTTAAAAATGAAATAGACAGCACCCACTAAGCAAAACGAAGCGTAAATAAAGTTTCTATTGAGTGGAACTTTCATAAAAAAAATCGTGAACAGACAAAAAATAACCATCGTGATGACTTCTTGGATAATTTTGAGCTGTGGCAAAGTGAAATAAGCGAATCCTATTCTATTGGCCGGAACCTGAAAACAGTATTCAAGAAAGGCTACTCCCCAACTGATGCCAATTGCCATCCAGAGCGGTTTCCCCGCTAGAGTTTTTAAATGCCCATACCAGGCATAGGTCATGAAAATATTCGATAAAAGTAATAGACCTATGGTTTTTAACATCGTTATTTCTTTAATAAAGCATTGATCGTTTCGTTAAATTCTTTTTTCCACTTCTCATAATATTCACCAGTGCTTGGTCCGCTAAATCCAGCATGAACTTTGACCACTTCATGATGACGATTTAAAAAAATGGTGGTGGGAAAAGAAATGAAGTTTTTTAGACCATCAAGTTTATCCATAGGCTTATCTTCACTTGTTGAGCCCGCTTGGAGAATCACGTAAGGGACATTCAGTTTTTTTTGAACTTTGAGGAGCTGCCTTGTCGCCTCTTCAGGTGATAGACTTCTTTCAAACGCCAAAGCAATAATTTCAACTCCACGCTTATTATTTTGCTTGTACCAAGGGATGAGAAATTTCATTTCATCCATACAATTTGGGCACCAAGAACCAAAAATTTGAACGACAACTGGCCGATTTTTGAACTTCTCATGGTTTAAATTCACGCTTTGCCCTTTAAGATCAGGAAAAATAAATTTGAGATCCTTTATTTCTGTTTGCTTATAGGCATCTGGAAGTTCAGCCGCAGGATTAAGGACTCCTGTCATTCTAGACTGATAATTACTTAGTAGGGATGCTTCCATTTTTCCATCCTTGACCTGGCCTCGGAACACATAATTAAAGACCCCATCAAAGCTCGCTAACTCAAAATTAGTTCCTGAAACAAAACCTTCAAGATAGCGGTAATCACCTGTAGGAGAGATGATTGTTCCACTGACTTTCTTACCATCTTGGATAAATTTCCCAATCGCTGGAGTTTTCACGTCCTTCTCATCAGTAACTTCAAGCAACCATTTTCCATTTAGCGAGATCGTAGGATCTATTTTTGCGTTGAGATCATAGCGAGTGGTGTAACCGTACTGTCCAAAAACAGGAATTTTAATGAGTGGGTTTTTATTATGGCGAATTAAATGTCCGGCCAGTGTTTTGGAGTTTTGCTGAATAAGGACTAAGGACATTTCATAAGACTGAAGAGGTATGGTGATTTTACCATCTTGGAGAGTTATATCCTCAAGGGGGATGGACTCAGGTCCATTCTGTAGAGTTCCAGTAAGCTTTTTATCCTTATAATCAAAATGGATGATGAAGGGGACTTCGGCATAGGTCGTTCGAAGGATAAATTTCCACGAACCGCTATTTAATGCTTCGGCCCATACTTGAAGGTGACCTAAAAAGAGAAAGAAACAACTCCATTGAATAACTTTTTTCATCATAAGCTTTTACCCCTTACCGGCATTTGATATTATCTTGATTCAAAGTTGGGTATTTGTCACTTCCTGGGGAGAAAGATGAAGCAATTTATTATGGGTCAAAGATGGATCTCTGAATCAGAACCAGAGCTAGGTTTGGGGGTTATTGTTGAAGTTGAGGCGAAAACAGTGACTTGTTTTTTTCCTGCCGCTAAAGTCGATCGTCGTTATGGATCGATGACTGCTCCCCTAAGGCGCATTCGCTTTGTAGAAGGTGATGAAGTGAAGTCCCAAACCGGGGATCATTTTATAGTGGAATCTGTTTCTGAGGCCAATGGACTTGTTATTTATATAGGGGAAGGGAAGAACCTTCCAGAAACTCAATTGGCCGACACCCTTTCATTTTCTAAGCCTGAAGAAAGATTGTTTGCAGGAAATGTGGACTCAAATGAAATGTTTAAGCTTCGATATGATGTTCTTTTGAATCAGCGCAAGCAGTTTATTTCGACGACTCGCGGTTTTGCTGGGCCTCGCCTTAGTTTAATCCCCCATCAAATGTATGTGGCCAGCGAAGTTGCCAAAAGAACTCGTCCGCGTGTTTTACTCGCCGATGAAGTGGGGTTAGGTAAAACCATTGAGGCTGGTCTTATTTTACACCATTTGATTATCTCTGGGAGAGTGGAAAGGGCCCTGATCTTAGTTCCTGATTCACTTGTCTATCAATGGTTTGTGGAGATGCTTCGAAAGTTCCAATTGACCTTTACCACAATTAATCATGACTCCAAATTAGAACCAGGTGATCAGCCTTTTGAAGATGGACAGCTCTTCGTTGCTTCTCTCAAATATATTATGAAAGAGGATTGGCTCATAGATCAGGTGATGGATTCAAAATGGGATCTGTTAGTGGTAGATGAGGCTCATCAACTTCGTTGGAGCCCTGATAATTCCTCAGTTGAATATGACTTTGTAGCGGCTATAGCCAAAAGTACGCCGGGTGTCCTTTTACTTTCAGGGACTCCAGAAATTTTGGGACTGGCGGGACACTATGCACGCCTTCATCTTCTTGACTCAAATCGTTTTCATGACTTCAATCAATTTATTGAAGAGACCATGAGCTATAAACCAATCTCTGACTTGGCGAATAAACTCATCTCCGGCAAGGCCCTGACAGCTGCAGAAAAAAAATCTCTAAAAGAGAAATTAGGCGTCGATGCTGAAAATATCGATAAAGATAAAGCTCTTCAAATGCTAGTCGATCGACATGGTACGGGACGAGTTTATTTCCGAAATACACGAAAAACGATGGCGACTTATCAGGAATTTTTTCCAAAACGAGTCTTCCATTCGTATCCATTGAAACTCGGCAAGTCTAAAAATGCTGAAAAGAAACTTTTTGAAATGAAGTCCTTGTGGTTAGCCGACTTTGTAGAAAAAAATAAAATGGATAAAATCCTCTTGATTTGCCATGAGAAAGAGATGGTGGTGGATCTAGAGAAAGTTCTGAGAGATAAAACAACGGCCAAAATAGCTTTCTTTCATTCCGGTATGAATCTCATGAACCGAGATCGTCAAGCTGCCTATTTTGCAGATCCTGAAGGTGCTGATATTCTACTTTCTACAGAGATTGGTTCAGAGGGGCGAAATTTTGAATTTGCCAAGCATCTTATCCTTTTTGATCTACCGAAACTCCCAGACCTACTGGAGCAACGAATTGGTCGCCTTGATCGAATCGGCCAAAAAAATGATATTCAAATTCATGTTCCCTATATTGAAAGATCAGCTGATGAGCTTCTGATGCGGTGGTATCACGAAGGATTTAATGCATTTGAATCTTCTCCCCGAGGAGCGACAGAGCTCTATGCGACTGTTCGAGCAACACTCGTTGCGCTTTTAGAAAATGCCGAAAATGGGCACTTTCTTGATGAGGAGTTTGAGAGTTTTTTAGAGCAGACCAAAGAGTTGCATCAGGAAATTGAAAAGAAATTGGAAGAAGGGCAAGATCAGTTGGTTGAGTTAAACTCTTTCCATCACGCAAAAGCGATGGAGTTTGTGGGACTTCTTAAAAATCAAGATGAATCAACAGAGTTGCGTGATTTCATGATAAGTATTTTTAATCAGCTGGGCGTTGACACTGAGGATATGAACGATCCATTCACATTTTTTATCCGGCCTGGCGACAACATGTATCTTCCCCATTTTCCAGGTCTCGATAATGAGGGGATGACAGTAACATTTAAGCGAGAGAATGCTCTAAAACGTGAAGATATGACTTTCTTAAGTTGGGATCACCCCATGGTGATTGGAATTATGGATTTTATATCTTCCAAAGAAATGGGCAATGTCACGATCTCCAATTGGAGAACCTCATCAAAAGAGAATTTTCTTTTTGAAGGGTATTTTCTCCTCAGCTGTATTGCGGACAAAAAATTACAGTTGCAAAAATATTTCCCTCCAACTCCTTTGCGTGTCTTGATGAATCCCCAATTTCAGGATCTCACTCAGAAACTGCCTAAAAAGTTTATTGATGAAAACACTGAAACCATGGCACACGAAAAACGTTCACAAATGAAGGAACTTCCCAAAGATTTTCTAAAAGAGTGCATAAAGAAAGGTCGTGAAATGTGTGTCGCCAGGGCCAAACAGTATAAGGATAAATTTAAAGAGGAAATGCTGAATTCACTTAATGGAGAAATCGAAAGGTTAGAATCTTTACGAAAGGTGAATCCCACCGTTTCGGAAACCGAAATCCTACTACTTAAATTTAACCGAGACACTATGCTCAAGGCGATGGATAAAGCTGAGCTCTCACTTGATTCTTTACGGATCATACTTAATTAAAGGCTGTCTATGAGTGATATAAAAATTCGTCCTGGTCTCCTCTTTGATACAGGTGTGATTGCTGAGTTTCAAGTTCGCATGGCCCTTGAGACCGAAGCTTTAAAACTTGATCCCGAAATAGTTGAAAAAGGGGTCTCTGCGGTATTTGACGATCCCTCAAAAGGAAAATACTGGGTAGCCGAAGTCGATGGTGAAG
>CANFNX010000013.1 GCA_947448495.1 Bacteriovoracaceae bacterium
CTTGGTTCTTATAGAAAACACTCTCGTTTATCATTTGTGAAATAAAAGCGAATTCTCCACCTGGGCACCACAATTCATTTGGCTTGCCACCAAAGTTGAGTGTTTGTTTTTTAAGCCCCAGATTTTTATTTTTTCTTTCGCTCGCAGCGGCTGCATCTTCGGCAGAAGAATGAAAAGGTGGATTGCACATGGTAAAATCAAAATGATCTTGAGGCTGAATGATTCCTTTAAAAATAAAATCTTTTTGCCTTTGTATCCTAATTTCGACCCCGTCCCTCAGGCCTTGATTACCCTCTACGATTCTTTGGGCCGCGTTCAAAGCACTCGGGTGAATTTCACTTCCCACAAATGTCCAGCCATACTCGGCCCGGCCAATAATGGGATAAATACAATTGGCCCCAACCCCAATATCAAGGCCCATGACATTTGAACCTGAGGCGCCATCCAACAAATCATACAAATGGTGAATATAGTCTGCTCTACCTGGAACCGGGGGACAGAGAAAATGTTCGGGAATATCCCAATTTGTGATTCCATAAAATGTCTTGAGTAAAGACCGATTAAGTTCTTTCACCGATTCAGAATTGGAGAAATCGATGGTCTCGCCTCCAAAATTATTGATAAGGACATGGTTTTTGAGGGCAGGATTTTGAGAAATCAGCTGCTTAAAATCGTAACGGTCTTGATGTTTATTTTTTGGATGCATGGACGAAGATTAACTGAAGGTCCCTTGATTGTCTGCCTTGGGCCTCTTTGATCTTGATTTTTCGACTGCGGTTGTCATAAGGTGTCGCTTCAACATTAAAATGCGAGTTCGACTACATGCAAAATCTTCTAAAGTATTTTAAAGGTTCAATTTTATTATCCCTGATTGGGGGTGCCTGTGCTTTTGGTATCGGACATTATTATTCTGGAACCACCTCAGGTGCTTTATCCGCGCTTTTTCTGGCAACCGTTTTAAGTGTGCTTGAAATCTCACTCTCTTTTGACAACGCTGTTGTGAATGCCATTGTTTTAAAAAAGATGACTCCCCTATGGCAGCACCGTTTTCTCACTTGGGGTATAGCCATTGCCGTGTTCGGTATGCGCTTAGTATTTCCCCTCATCCTCGTTGGAGTCATGGCCCATATTAATCCCATTGATGCACTCGTGATGGCCGCGACTAGACCAGATGAATACGCCCAGATTATGCTTTCAGCTCATGTAAGCATTGCTGCTTATGGTGGTGCCTTCCTCATGCTCGTGGCACTGAAATACTTTTTTGAAGAAGAAAAAGATGTTCACTGGATCAGCATGATTGAAAAACCTATCAGCAAACTAGGTCGAATGGATGCGGTTGAAATCGCCATCACTCTTATCACGCTTTATGTTTTTTCTCTTTATCAAGATGATCATGAAAAAATGAGCTTTCTTGTTTCTGGTGTTTGGGGGATTGTCACTTATGTTGCTGTAGATGGAATCGGAGCTTTCCTTCAGTCACCGGAAGAAACTCAAGAGCTTGATCTCAACAAAGCAAGTATGGGTATGTTCCTTTATCTTGAAGTCCTTGATGCTTCATTTTCATTTGATGGTGTCGTTGGGGCCTTTGCCGTCACGAATAATCTTTTCATTATTATGATTGGTCTAGGTGTGGGTGCCATGTTTGTCAGAAGTCTCACCATTATGTTGGTCGACAAAGGAACACTCGCCGAATACCGCTACCTTGAACATGGGGCTTTTTATGCCATCGGATCTCTGGCCCTTATTATGTTCTGGGGAACGATTCATCATATTCCAGAAGTCATCACTGGACTTATTGGGGCGGTACTGATTGGAATGTCTTTGTGGTCATCCATCAGCTATAACAAAAAAAGTAATCACTAAAAAAAAAGGCTCCTTTCGGAGCCTTTTTATTTAAATCATTTTCATTTTCTTGAAATGCTTTGTGTAAACCTGATCGTAATCTTTATCAGGGAAAAGAGACTTCGCGGCTTTTACAATCGCTTTTGCCATCTCAGGCATTTTCACGCCATAACCAAGACCAAAGTGAGCTTCAAGGATAATTTTATCGATATCAGCACGAGCAACACCTCTATTATAAAGCTCTAAGAAAGCTTGGAAAATGGGAGTTGACCAAAGCTCATCAGAAACACCACCATTCACTTGCGAGTGAGCACCATAACGAGAGTATGAGTTATAAGCAGGTGAGAAAGAATCTAACTTACGGCCCGGCCAGCAAGAGTTATGACCGTCCCATTTGAAAACCCAGTTAATATTACCAGTATTTCCGTGATCAGTTGTCACTGAATAAGAAGCCGCCCAGTAATCTCCAAAACCTTCACCCATGGCACCTGTATCACCACCATTCCAAGAAGAATTGATATGGTGTTGAATAGCATGACCAAGCTCATGAAGAATAACATCTGAGTCTTCGTTATCATCAACACAACCGTGTCCAAAGGCGAGACGACGTGATGAAGGGATGTAGTGAGAGTTATCAGCTCCATCAACACCATCAGCATCTACTTCAATGCTGTGATTGAAAACGGCACGATTATTCACAAAGCCCATTGATTCAATATAGCGAACACTGCGATCAATATGAGAATACGTCATAGCTTCATTAAAGCCGTTATGACCTCTTTCAAAAACCCAAGAGCCATCAGCAGAAGTTGACGGAGCACCATCAGGACCTTCGAAATCAATCAGGGTCACTTTTGGACCTTTTAAAGAGTAAACACCATCAGCGAAAGTGATATCTTTAAGATCTTCTGTTTTATAGGCCTGAGTAAATTCTCCAGCAGCAGACTCATCTTCAAGATCTGTTCGTCCCAATGTCACAACTGGGTTTGGGTCAAAGACTTGGGCCGTGCCATTAACTGTAATCATGTTGGCATTAAAAAAGTTCTTTTGATTATTTTGTTCAAAAGAAGATAGGGCCGCAGAGTAAGATGAGAACATGGGAGCAGATTTGAGTGCCGTTGGAGCAACTTGAGCACGCTTCATGCGAGGGAGGGCCGCATCTGAAACAGTCATAACTTGACCATTGAGAGCATTGACTACCACCTCGTGGTGACCAAAGGGAGCTGAAACACTCATAACGACTTTGTAAACAAGTGTGAAATTCTCGTTATAAACGAGCTTTACCTTAGGGCGATCCATGAGACGGCCCTTAACATTCAAATGTCTCCAAGCAAAATCCATGGCCATCGATTCAGAAATCAATGGAACTGAAGTTAATAGAGACTTTTGTGAATTTATCGTCGTAGAATTGTAAATTTTTAAAATTTCAGCTCGGTTATTAGTTGAAACAACCAGGATCGAGCCCTCAACTTCTAAACCATTGGCATATTGCTGATAATAGTCATGCTGCCCAAGTAAGCTCTGCTTAGTTTCAGACAATTTAAAATTTTGGGCCAATAAACCCAATCCAAACTGATTTGAAACTTGCTGAACAACTGGAGAGCTCTTATTAAGCTTTACTGGTTTTTCAGGATAAATAAGACGATCGGCTTTTGAGACCAATGGAAAAGCGAAACACAACAATGCAATGTGAAGAAATTTCAAGTCTAACTCCTTGACTGAAATGAACAATCCGTTACATAAAATCGTAGAGCTTCTGTTTACCTTTCGTATAGGGCCTATTCCTTACAAATTCATGCAAACACTTAAACATTACCCGACCAATCCAATCAAAAAAAACAAAAGAAAAAGCAAGTTTGATGAATACTGCTAGAATGAAAAAATGAATTGTCTCTACTGGCTCAGAAATGACTTACGGCTTCATGATAATCAGGTTTTACACTGGCTCGAATCTCACGCTTCTAAAGTCTGTTTCCTTTATCTCATTCCTGATGATTACCTTGATTGGGGTTCGGAGCGACGAACATTCTTAAAGCAAAGTTTGGATGATCTTGCCCATCAGTTAAAGCTCCACGGTCATCAATTGGGTATTTTTCAATCCGAACCAATAAAAAAAATTCCTGAAATCATGCAACAGTTCGACTTGACTCATCTCCTTATGACAGGGGAATACACCACCAACGAAATCGCAATAGAACAAGAACTAGCGACTTATTGTGAGACTCATGGTTTCAAGCAACACCTCTTTGATCAGCAAACTTTAATTCCAGAATCTGAGCTTCCCTTTCATCTTCAAGATCTCCCCCTTCTTTTCACACATTTTAAAAATAAGGTAGAACCTATCATTCGACCGGCACGGCCTTTGGGCAAGGCCCAACTCCATTATGCTTCAGTGCCGATTGAAAATGAGGCTATTCATTGGGAGCCGTTAAGAAGTCATCCCGATTTTCAGGGTGGTGAATCTGCGGCTTTGAAACATCTTGATAACTATATTTGGCAAACGCAATCTCTAGGACACTACAATCAAACACGCAATGGTCTTTTAAACTTTAACGACTCATCAAAAATATCTCCCTGGCTCGCCAATGGCTCACTTTCCATTAGAATGGTTTATCAAGAGTTAAAAAAATTTGAAGACAAAGTTCTTAAAAATGATTCCACCTACTGGTTTTTCTACGAGCTGATTTGGCGAGATTATTTTAAGTTCTATGCAAAAAAATTCGGTGCCAATATTTTTTTTAAAAAGGGACTTGGTCTTAAAGAAAAACATTTTGAGGATAATCATGAGCTCTTTAACCAATGGAAAGAGGCCAAGACTCCTGAACCTTTTATTAATGCCCACATGATGGAGCTGCTTCAAACTGGATGGATGTCTAATCGAGGGCGCCAAAACGTGGCCTGCTTTCTGGCCAAAACCTTGAAAGTTAACTGGACCTGGGGAGCAAGCTGGTTTGAAAAGCAACTGATTGACTATGATCCCGCTCAAAATTGGGGAAATTGGAATTATTTTGCCGGAGTTGGAAGTGATGCAAGGGACCGCCATTTTCACCCTACCTACCAAGCTGAACGATACGATCCCCAAGGCCTGTACCAAGCCAAATGGCCATCCCCTTCTAAAAAAGAGTGAATTCATCTTCACGCAGGTGCCCAGCTATGCTACTAACAAGATAAATGAAGACATCTTTTTATCAATATCCTTTAAGCGATCTTCAAGAACTCTTTAAGGCCAATGAACTGCCACCTTCTGGTCCTGGCCTGCTCTTCAATTGGCATTACAAAAAACGGCAGTTTGCTGCTTGCACTGTTGATTTAGCGAAAAAATCCATTGAATTTGTGGCGACTCATTTGAATTTTGATTTGCCTCAAGTCGATGTCGTTCAAGAATCTCAGGATAAAACGGTGAAATTTTTGATGCGCCTTCAGGACGGTCTTAAAGTTGAGACTGTCCTGATCCCTTTTAATGGGAAGTACACCATCTGCTTATCCTCTCAAGTTGGCTGTGCCATGAAGTGTTCTTTTTGCCATACTGGACTTCAGGGACTCAATCGAAATCTTACGACAGATGAGATCATTGGCCAATTTCTGATGTCTCAAAAATGGCTTACTGAGCATCGTCCTGAGGATGATCGGATCCTCAATATTGTTTTTATGGGCCAAGGTGAGCCTCTGCATAATTTTGATGCAGTCAAAAAGGCCTGTGAGATTTTTTTATCCCAGCATGGTCTATCTATTGCTGACCAAAAAATCACGATCTCCACCGCTGGATACTTACCAGGTCTTGAGCGGTGGAAAGTTGAAATGCCTAAAGTGAATATTGCTCTTTCCCTCCACTCACCGGTCAAAGAAAAGCGTGATCAACTTATCCCCATTAATAAACGCTATCCCCTGGAGGACGTACTTTCTTATGTACAGGCCATTCCTGAAGGGAAGAATCGGTTTGTGACTTATGAGTATTTGTTAATTGAAAACTTTAATGATTCGATGGAAGACGCCCATTTGACAGGACAACTACTGACCGGAAAAAAAGCCTACATCTCATTGATTCCCTTTAACCCTTTTCCTGGTAGTCACTATCAGCGACCTGACTTAAAGAAAGTTGAACAATTCAAAAGCATTCTTGATAGTTATAAAATCCCTACCATCATTCGCGCCACTAAGGGGGATGAGATTCTGGCAGCCTGCGGACAATTAAATTCTAAATTTTCTTATAGCCCCAAAGAATCAGAGTAGTGATGAGAAAGCCAATCATGCTCACCGTTTGAGATTCGCTCAAACTCAAACAGACCCTGCTCATGATCCAGCTGAACTCCAAAATGCTCATACCCGGCCACAAGTGCCCGTAGAGTTTTTTCAATATTTGGTAATCGACATTGTTCACCCATCTGACCGATACGAATAATATCTAAACCAAAAGCACCAGAAATCTCGACCTGGTGTTGTTGAATCATATAAGTGATAAGCTCTTTAGTGTTGACCTGATTCAGATTTTTGATTGCCACCACAGAGTTCAATCGAAATTCTTTTGGAGTATAAAGCTCAAAACCAAGGGCCTCTAGACAATGTTGAAGAGTTAGGGAGCAGAAAAGATGTCTTTGATACCGCTTCTCTAACCCCTCCTGACAAATCAGACGTAACCCTTCATGCATGGCCAGGATTCCAGGTACTGGAGCCGTGTAGTGGTATTCACCGAGCGCCCAAAATTTATAGGCCCGTCGTGGGTCAAGACACCAGTGAGGCATTCGCTCTGTGCGAGACGAGACAAACTCATAAGTTTTTTCTGAAAATGCAATAAGTGAGATGCCTGGAACTGCCGACAGTCCTTTTTGACCACCAACAAAAACAATATCTATCCCCCATTCATCCATAGGCAAAGGCATGGTGGAAAGAGTGCAAACGGAATCAACTATCGTTGTGACTCCATGAGCTTTGGCCAATTTAACAATTTGTTCGAGTTCAATATTTTTGACTCCACAGGAAGTCTCTCCCTGTACAATCGTCAACACATCGAAGGATTGTTTTTCGAGAAACTCTTTGACTTGCGAGGCATAAATGGGGGCCAAGCCTTGAGGAAAAAGTTCAGTCACCTCAGCTCCAACTCCCCTGGCCATTTCGCCAAAACGAGCACTAAAGGTCCCCAGATTTAAGACTAAGACTTTACGTCCTGGCCATAGCAATGAAGAAATCGCCATTTCCATCGCTGCCGATGATGGCCCGGCGATGCCAAATATTTTTTTTGATTCCGTTTGAAAAATATACTGGGCCATGAGTTGAACTCTTGAAACAATCTGCTTCATCGTTTCACCCAAATGGCTAATCACAATCGAATTTGCAGCAGCGACTTCTTTGGGGATAGGAACAGGACCTGAGCCCATCAGGAGAACAGGTTTTTTAGGTAACAATTCTTCAAGAAATTTATTTTCTGGAGGTGAAATTTTCATGTTTTTCAATTGATCCTTGCAGAGGAGTTGACCCAAAAATATTTTATTCTTAAGACACCACCTTTGTCTCAAGAAAGATGATCCCAATAATCCTGCTGGCACGGTTTGATATTACGGCAACTTAAGACCCTTAAAGCCAGACAAAAAGACTCAAGACTGTGCCCTTTTTTCCGATAAGCTAAAGCATGAAGTATCTCTGGTTATTTTCCATCTTTTTCGTGAGCTGTTCGATTTTCATGGGGCCCCATGTTCCAGAAAGAAAATTGGCCGGCCTGCAAAGTGTTGAATCAAAACTTGTTGTAAGTCTCAGCGATGACCTTATTTTTGCCAATGGGGTCAACACCACAACACTCCATGTTTCAGTTTTAGACGATCAAGCTCAGCAGATCAGCCTCAACCCAGCAGATATTGAAATCCTCTCAGATGTCGCCCTTGAAACCAAGATCAGAGCTACTCAAGGACAAATAATAGCTGAGGTAAGGGTGCCCGTGAAAAGTCCCGACATCAAAGTTTTTGTGAAATGGAGAGATATTTTAAGTGAGATTGTAGAACTTAAAACCACACTTTCACCCTTAAAAAATCAAATGACTCCCCTTCCCTTTGCTCCCTCCACATCACAATTTATCCATGGCATGTTTTATACTCGCCAGCAGAACGGAAAAGAAGGTCAGTTCGAATCTTTTCAAGTCGAGAATCGCGGGCCTAATGGAATTGTCTCGGCCAAAGGTTCAAATAGATCATTTGAATTTAATTTTGAACAACAGGCCTCCCAAAACTTGTCATTATTCATGAGTGACGCTCCCAATGGAACAGTCTCCCACACCATGCATAGCCAGATGATATTTTTTCCACGGCATTACCTCTTTTATGCTGAATCAGGTAAAAATGAAGAACTCAGAGTGACCATTCCGACTGGCGAAGAAATTCTCTTCAACAAAGAGGGAGAAATCATTGAAGGAGTCTTTGATGAGGGGCCAGTAGATGTAAGTGCTGATCGATTTGCCAGGCATTACGCTGATTTAAAATATCAAGGCAAAGGAATCCTTTTAAGGGCAAATGCCCGTGGACAAATGCCACAACAAGGACAATTTGAATCGACTAAAATCGACAATGAATTCGGAATACATTTTTCCGCTGATGTGCTTATCATAAACGGTAGCACTGGTCAGCGTTGTCGCCGACCTAAGACTGATTTCTGGCCATCAGAAGATGTGAGCCCTATTCTCTTTAAATTTCCTTCAGACAGCGAGTTTAATAACTACCTTGAAGCAAAGTGTGGTTTCAGTATTCCTCAACTAGAGAAAATCGAAAAAAGAAAATCGAAAGCAAGCATCATCTCGAAAAAATCGGAAGTGCTACAATACTGTGAAGGCGCTAAGGAGTATGACAAATGCGTCTGGAATTCAGTCGAAGACATTAAAGACGAAGACATCAAAGCACGAAGCCGTTTTGAATTAGTTCCCTATATACTTGGCGAAAAAATCAAAGAAGAGAGAGTTCTCGATAATCTTATTTCGGAGGAGTTAAAACAAGTCCGAGCGAAACTTTTAAAAGATATCTCATGGATAAAAGATGAAAATGATCCCAATGAAATGCAGAGTAGCTGCAACAAGAAGTCTCAATCACTGATCACACTCAATTTTAAATATCATAATGCCCTCATGTTAATGACATCCTTACTAAACTCCAATTGCCTAGATATAAAAAATCAAATCAATGCTCTTGCAAGCGAGGAGCTACTCAAAATTCAGCAAAACCTAGAAAAAAATTTTGGCTGGCTCCAGGTAAAAGACCTAAATCAATTTGGCACAGTCTGCGCTACGACAGTTGAAACGTATATTGATGCCGGATTCAAGTTTGCCCAAAAAAGAGGCCTCTATTCATCCTCAATCTCGGAATTGTGTAAAAAAATGGAGGAAGGCACGGCCTTTCAAAACTGGCTACAAACTCAAGGCAGCGGTCTCATAAGTTTACTTACTCAGTCAGTCCTGCGAATTGTTGAACTGAAAGGAGAACAAATTGCTCAGGAGTGCTTAAAGCAAATTCCCGCGAATTCTCAAATCGAGAAAATAAAGTACAAAAAAGATCGCGAAAGCTGTCTGAGTGCTCAATGGGCCATTATTGAAAAGCAATCTCTGGATGAGGCCCAAAACGATCCACTAGCGATGAGATTGAAATTAGACCTCTCATCAGTGGCCTTCGAGCTTGATCAGAAGAGACGCTTTATTCAACTCAAAATTATGAAAAAATATTTTCTCTAAGAGCGTTCTTGCTTTCCACTGAAAAACCATAAGAGCGTCGAAATGAGAAAAAACATCCCTAACAACCCATGAAAGGCAAAGTCGTTGAGACTCCAATGGAGGAAGTGAGAGACAGGCCGAGCAAATAGTTCGTCCACGAGGACGGGAAATCCTAAGAACAGCCCCGTAAAAAAGCTGATAAGAAATAACACCGAAAGTCCGAGATCAATTCTAAAAAAGAGCTTCCCATTGGTCGTCAAAGCGGCAGAAAAAATTAATGCAGTCACAATAATCAGTGCTGCCCGATGGATTCCATTCAGGTGAATACCAAAAAACAAATGAGCATGATGGGGTTTAAAAACCAGATAGAGGAGAAACATCCCAATAACTAAATTAATCCATTGAAGGGTGACGAGCTTCACTTTTACCTCCTGGAGTTTTCGGTGGTATATCTTTAAAATTTAATGAGAACCAATCCCCGGCAAGTCGCGTGACCTCATCCATTGCCCCCTTCTCTTCAAACAGGTGCGTAGCCCCAGGCACTAGCACCAACTTAGATTCTATCAGATAGGTTTTTGCCCACTCATTGAGTTTTATCACTTCAAAATCTTTCGAGCCCACAATCAGTAAAGTAGGAACATTCACTTTCACTAGGGCCTTTGCACCGGCCAGGTCCGGACGACCTCCCCGAGAAACGATGGCACGCAAAGGAATATTCTCGACGTTTTCTGAGGCAGCAACCAGTGCAGCTGCGGCCCCTGTACTCGCTCCAAAATAAGCGATGCCAGTGTGATTGTAATCCGGGTGCTTGAGAAGCCAGTGAGTCACTTGAATTAATCGATCGGCAAGAAGATCGATATCGAATCGATTTTTAAATTCCTGATCTTCATCGATGGTTAATAGATCAAACAAAACAGTCCCAAATCCCCTTTGAAGCAACACGTGAGCAACTTGAGTATTTCTTGGACTTTTTCTTGAACTGCCACTTCCATGTGCGAACAAAACCCACCCTTTAGGATGAGCGGGACAATTGACTTGTCCGGCCAGCTTGACCTCATCAAGTTGAATCTTAATATCCTCACTCATGTGACACTCCTCTTAAAGATCTAGTTGAATTTGTTTAGTGGCTCCAGAACCATGGATACGAGCTAATGTCGCAATCACTTCCTGATCAGTGACTTGATTAAAATCTCTATACCACTGTCCAACTCCAGAAAATCGTGATGGCTTGTAGGGACAAATGATTTCATCTACATATTTTTTAATCATGGACCCCACTTGCCGTGGTCCAACCGGAACGGCCAGTGAAATCCTCGCTGCTCCCTGAAGTTTTAAAAAATGAGCAGCTGCACTGGCGCTGACTCCAGTGGCCAATCCATCATCAATCAAGACAACATTTTTATTTCGGACAACAGGAAGATCCCTTTGACCGCGATAAAGTAAAATTCTTCTTTTTAACTCTTCTTTTTCATGATCAATGATATCTTCTATCTCATGACTTACCTTATGAACCGGGAGGAAGGCTTCCGCGTTCATCAAAGGTTCAAAGTCTTCTGTCATCGCTCCAATGCCATATTCTGGATTAAAGGGAGAGCCAATTTTCCTTACGATGAGAACATCAAAAGGAATTCCTAACGTTTTTGAAATTTCTTCTGCTACTGGAACTCCCCCGCGGGGCAAGGCGAGCAAAATTGGTTTCTCAATACCCGCTTCTAAAATAGCCTCAGCTAAAACTTTTCCTGCATGGGCCCTATTGGTATAGTAAAAATCTCCAACCATAACATCCCCCCTGCTAGACAGGCAAAACGAGCAGATTGCCCTGAAACAGCTCTAGTAAGCGCCTCGCCTCAGAGCCGATGAAAATTCTCTCAAGGATCTTTTTTTGGTGTCTCTCCATCACGATCATATCAGTGGTATCTTCATTCAAAAGATTCATGATTTGATATGCCATTTTTTTATCAGTTGCAAACTCCACTCTCACATCGCACTCTAACTGGCGCGCCACATGAGACTTTAAAATGGCGCTGATTTTATGCAAAAGATCTTTTTTCTGTTCGGCCGTTATATTCGAATCGACGTAATGAATTCCCATCTTACTCAAATCTGGATTTAATTCACTGACATCTTTCCATAGAGAAAGAATTCCAAACTTGCTTGAGAGAAGTGAGGCGTACTCTTCCCCGGTATTAATTAATCGATCCATTTTATAATTTGGATCCACTAACACAGTCATCTTTTCAATCGGCAAACTCTTCTTGACCACGAGTACTGGGACTTTCGATGTACTCACGAGTTTTTCGACAACACCTCCAATCGCAAGAGGAGTTTGGGCGCGCCCTTTATAGCCGAGAACAATCACATCAGATTTTTTTTCTTTTGCGAGATCATTGATGTAGGTGAATGGATAGCCTGAAATCACCTGGCTTGTGGCCTCAACGCCACATTGCTTGATTTGACGTTCAAGTTTCTTCTTAATATCCATCTCGATAATATTTTTAAGCTTATCATCCATATAGTAGCTATCACCTTCATCATGCAGCCAGTCCCAATCAAGAGGAAACTCACTCAAGTGCAGGACATGTACACTACCGTGAGATTTTTTTCTAAGTTCTTCGGCCATCAAAAGTGCCAAATCTGAATATTCTGAAAAATCTGTACAAACAAGGATGCGAGGATGATTCAGCATAGACCCCTCATATTGAAAAGGAGGGATATTAAATCCCTCCTAAAATTAAGATTTCACAATGGGAATTTTTTTAACTTTCTGATGACCTGGCGCAAGTTTTTCAAGTGCCACAGTGAGAATACCATCTCGATAAGAAGCCTTGACAGTATTGGGATTCACTTCTTCTTCAAGAGGGATGGAGCGATAAATATCCCCATATAAAAATTCACTTGAGCAACTCTCAGCATTTTTAGTTTCAGCTGACTGTTTTCGAATTCCTTCTACGATAAGTTCATTATCCTTGAGTGAAACATTAAGATCACCCTCTTTCATGCCAGGGACCTCAAGAAAAACTTGATACGCTTTATCACTTTCAGTCATTTCAACATTTGGGGTAATTGAAAGCGGAGTCGTCCGGGATAAATCAACTCCCCGATTAAAACGATCAAAGAGATCGTTCATCTCTCTCTGCCAAGCACTGAAGGGATTTTGAAAACCAACTGTCGTCATAGGGTTGTTTAGAAAAGACATATCTACCTCCTGGATTGTCATCATGTCTTCAAGGGAGCTTAGTTTTATTTTAGCGATGAGAGGATGATGGAAGGCATTTTCAGCAATGATTGTTATCAAAATAAAAAATTAAGCTGAATTTTAAAATATTCTTCTCTTAAATGAGATTCAATTATGATTAACCAAGGAGTTCATATGAGTAAAAAACTCAAAGACTTTTTCAAAACTTTCAAAAATTCCTTTAAGAAAAAAATCCTCAGAGCTAACAGGGCCGGTGAAACAAATTATGCGGGCTCCTCTAGCAAGGCCAAAGGATCCGTCGGGACCTTCACGACCACTTTCGATAAACTAAGAAAGTAAAGACCGACCAAAGCGCTTCGACTTTTCCCCTACAGTCTCCTACCTTTCCAACCGATGAAGAAGTTTGGAAAGGTGGGCGATATGCTACAATATCTATGCTGTTTATTTATTCTCGCAACAGGAGTTCAGGCCGTAACTCCCTCAAAATATGCGGTCGAAACAATCGAACCAATCCCAGCAAAAATCAAAGAAAAGTACCCCGAGGCACGTTTCAAAACGTCTGAGGATGTTGCGCCTTCTGACATCGCCCCAATGGAAATCAGAAATCAATACTTTGATCAGATAGGGTTAAAGAGCGAACTCTCAAAAATGGATGAGGCAGACAAAGACATCCTTCACTGGCGTCTCAAGCATGCTTCTTTAGACAAATTAAAAAAATGGTATCCACAATTTCCATCTAGCGTTTGGGCCAAGCTACAAACTGAGGGACAAAAATGAAAAAATACTTCATCACTCTCACTTTGATTTGTTTCGCTCAGACAAGTTTTGCTGATATTTTGTTTTTTAACTTTAATGGTAATACCTCTTCCATCGAAGCAGCAAAAAAAGCTGCCATTGTGCGTGGAGAGAAAGTGATTGTTTATCCCAATCAAACGATAAAAGAAATAACTCCAAAAAACCTTGATAAAATCTTCAAAGAGATTTCGTCAAAAAAGATTTCCGTCTCTAACTTAACGATGTCAGGCCATGATGGGGGGGGACATTTCGCAGGTAAAGATGGAGATATCTCAAAAGAGGATATTCGTAAGTCTGTTGAAAAATATCCTGCCATCAAAAATAGTGTCTCATCCCTTCTTCTTCGAGGTTGTTATTCTGCCACCATGGGACAGGTTCAATCTCAGTCGATTGATGACTGGAGAAACATCTTTCCTCATGCCAAATTTATCGCTGGCTACAATGACCCTGCTGAATCAAGTGAAAGATCACCCAGCAAGCATTTCGTGGAAGACATGCTGAAGCTTGAGCATGAGTTTCTTCAGGACAATACTCTAGCAGATGTGACTCACACATTTAAAAAAGTCGGCGAGTTTAACCAAATGGACGCGGCGGTGTGGCTTCGACAATGTGAATCTTTTGGGGCCAATAAAGGAAAAGACGGGATCTACCTGACTTCAGATATGGCAGGACAAAACCATAAACCCGTCCTGATTGCTGAAGAAAGAAAGCGCTGTGAACAATCAAAATCCCAACTCTTAAAGTCTATGGATGTTTTTTGGAAGTATTATACAGGAGCTAAAGGCCATGAGCGTCCTCCAAAAGAACACCAAGGAACAGATTTAAGGGCCGCCTATTCTTTCATAAGACAAAATGAACATTGCATCCCTATTTTGATGCCGGAAAAAGCAACCGCTTACAGTCCGGACAGGATCATTCGATTGATTTATTTTGATTATCTCGTCAGCAATTTCAAGGATCAATATCCTTCTTCGGGAATTTCTAAAATAATTAATCATTATATTAAGGGAGCAGAGCTGGCGGGATTAAAATACCCAGACCTGGAGAAGATTTCAAGAACTGACCTCGCAACCTATGTCAGTCGTATCGAGGGAGCAGCCACAAAGCTCTATAATGAGGGCAAAGGGCCAAATGATCCGAAAACGATTGCTGGCATGAAACTCTGGAAGCATGCACAGGCGATGGATGCCTCTCTTTCAACCATTTATCCTTTCCACGTTCCCTTTTCTTGGGTGAGTGAAGCCCACTCCGGCGCCCCACTCAATGGTTTACATTAGCCTCTGATTTATTGGTCACTCCTTGACCATTCCTTGAATGATAAAGTTTTAACAACTTAAAATCAGGAAGGGATGTCCGTTATTCTTGAAGGATATGTTGGGGGATCTTAACAATGTATATTGCTCTCAGTGAGAAGAGTTTTATAATGGATGAGGAACACGGAGTGGACTATGAAGTATGGCCTTGCCTTTGCTATCGGAATCATCAGCTGGCCTTTTCTTGAGTACATTTTACATCGTTTTCTTGGTCACGTTTTGAAGGTCAATACGCTTTTTAAAAAAGAACACACACGTCACCATGTAGAGACAAACTACTTTGCTCCTCTCTTGTATAAAATAGCGGCATCTATTCCTATCTGTGCCTCCACTATGACTTTAGTCACACTCATAACTTCAGATTGGAAAATCGCTCTGTGCTACACGATAGGCTTCATCAGTATGTATACCGTCTATGAATGGGTTCACTGGAGCTTTCATGCTTGTGCTCCTAGGACAAAACTTGGCCTCAGACTTCGCAAGCATCATTTCGCTCATCATTTTCATAACCCTAAAATGAATCATGGAGTGACAACAACCATCATCGATCGACTCGCCGGAACTTATGTCGAAGTTGAAACGATAAAAGTACCTAAGAACATCATGCTGCCATGGCTTCTCAAAAAAGAGGCTTTTGGGATTGATCCAAAGTTCGAAAATGATTTTCAACTTCGCTGATTATCAATAATCCCCAGGACATTTAAGGCCCCAACTATGAACAAGTTTCTCGATTCGGGCCTACAACTCCTCCCTACTGGAAGAAAAACTTAACGAAGTTTAGAAGTCATGATATCAAAGGCCATGATGAAGAAAAGCCTTTTAGTCCTTAGCTCCCTTTGGGCTTCGGTCACCTATGGTGGTCTTGAAGCGGAGTTTGGCAGCTACTCCAATTTTATCTGGAGAGGGGTCACCTTTAGTGAAAATCGACCTGCCTTTCAGGCGACCCTTGATGGTCAAAATGAAAAAGGCTTTTATCTTGGTGGCTTTGTTTCCAATGCAGAATTCAGTGATGAGGCCTTAGGTCCCCATGCTCATGTCACGCATGAAACAGATCTCTCAGTGGGAAAACGCTGGGTCAATAATCGTTGGGAAATTCAGGTGTCCTATAATCGATTTATGTTTCCAGGTGCCGGGGTTTATGATTGCGATGAATTTAATTTATTTCTTAACTATGAACGATTCATTCTCGAATTGTCCTATATGGATGATTACTTTGGCGGTCAATCGAATTACCGCTATATTCGATTTGGCCATGAATGGTCCTATTCCAAAACCATAGGCGCCACATTTTTCGCAGGTTTCAATAGTTTTACTTCTCCCCACGGTGGTATAAAATCCCGTTGCCTTAATGTGGGGTGCACTGATATTGCCCAAACCACCAGGGGGGCCGGAAATAATGACTATGTGGATCTTTATTTAACCCACCGTAAAATCATCGATAACTATGTCATTTTTGAATTTTCCCTGAATTGGACGAATCGTGAAATCTATAGTGCTCAAAATAATCAAATCTCAAAACAACGCGCCAAAGATTTTGCGGCGATAGTCGGAATCACACTTCCCTTCAAAATTTAAAATTCTGGCACCATAACTGCATCATAGGGCTCGCCTTAAACCCTAGCGTCTTGAGTCGTAGAAAAACCACTGTTTTTATTACGATAAGACTTCTTTCATCAAAAAAGAAAAACAAAAATGCCCCAAACCAAATGGGGTATATACTCATGGAGTGATTTGAATGTTGATTGAAGAAAAAGTCGATGCATCGCCCGATTTTGCAAACTTCACTACTGGGCCTCATCATCATCTCGAACACGCAAGTTTAGAAACTTTAAATAAAGTCGCTCAAGAAATTTCCATCAAAGTCATCCAAGACAAAAAAAAGAAAACGTCTAGCGAGTTATCAAAAAAGCATGAAGCCCTTTTTAAAAAAATTCATGATTACTATCTCTTGATCGTCAACAATGAGGATCAAAGATATTCAAGTGGGTCTGCCAACTGGATTCTGGATAATTATCATGTGATTGATGAGCAGTTTAGAGATATAAGAAGAGATTTATCGAAAGATTTTTATGATCGACTGCCAAACATAATTTCAGATGATGAAGTGACACTAAGGGTTTTTTGCATTGCCGATAAGTACCTCAGTGTGATGCATGAAAAAATTGAATTAAAGTGCTTAAAAACATTCATTAAAGAGATTCAAAAGTCAGCACCACTGACAATTGGTGAAATATGGGCGATAGTCCCTTGCCTAAGGCTCGCCCTCATTAAACATTTAGAACCTCTCATCACACGTATCATAGAGACTGGTGATCAAAAAGAAGCCGCGAATAACCTTGCAAAAAAAGTAATAGAACTCATCGGCATCCATGAAAATTCAGCTAATGACATTTTAGATGCAATCAAGAGTGGCATTAGCGTCAGTCCCAAAAAAAATCGAACATTTATCGTTCAATTGACTCAAAGGCTTAGAGATCAGGATCCCGAAATAGCAAGATCAATGGAATGGGTTGAGAAAAGACTTAAACACTATCATGTGACTGCAACAGAACTGGCGCAGATTGAGCACCTACGAGAGGCGACAGATCAATTACTGATAAGTCATATCATCACCAGTTTACAACTCATCACGAGAATAGACTGGAACAACTTTTTTGAAGAAGTAAGCACGATTGATAACCTCCTAGCGCAAGATCCTAAAGGCCTATATTTAAAAATGGATCATCAAACCAAGGACAATTATCGCGCTGTGGTCGAAATCCTCTCAAAACGCAGTCAGTTTTCAGAAATTGAAGTCACAAAACAGATTTTAGAAAAATCTCATCATTCACAATCTCATGTGGGATTTTATTTATTGGGTGAAGGCAGAAAGATCATCGAGGCCGAAATCAACTATCGGCCAACAGTCAAAGACCAACTCAATAGGGCGATAAAAAACAGACCGGGTGTTTTCTATTTTGGTCTGGCGTGTACGATATTCCTCATCAGCTTGATCAGTTTATTAAAAATAATGAACAATCTTCCAATCTCATTGTGGGATGAAATTATACTTCTGCTCTTGGTGCTTGTTCCTTTGAGTGAATTAAGTCTAGGCTTGGTCAATTATTTAATTACGGTGTTTCGATCTCCCCGGAAATTCCCTCAAATGGATTATAAGAACGGAATTCCTGAAGCCTGTAAAACAATAGTGGTCATTCCCTGCTTGATCACAGACCGACAAACGATAGATGAGCTCATAAGTCATTTAGAGCTTCATTATCTCGCAAACCAAGATCCAAATATTTTCTTTGCCCTCCTCGCCGACTTTAAAGATGCCCCAACAGAAAGTCTCGCCGAGGACTCCGAAATTATTGAATATACTAAAAAGAAAATAGATCACCTCAACTTAATTCATCTTTCACAGGAGCAGACTCTCTTTTCATTGTTTTATCGAAGAAGAAAATTTAACTCGTCAGAAAACAAATGGATGGGATGGGAAAGGAAAAGAGGTAAGATTGAAGAGTTCAATCAAATCCTAAGAGGTTCTGAGAAAACGTCTTATGAGACAAGTCCTCTGCCAATCAATATACTTACTAGCATAAAATATGTCCTGACTGTTGACGCTGATACGAGAATTCCCATTCATGCAGTCAGAAAAATGATTGGGGTCATTTCCCATCCTTTAAATACACCTAAACTCAATAAAACTCAGACAAGAGTGGTCGAAGGCTTCGGCATCATACAGCCTCGTATAAGCATCTCTTTGGTCTCGGCAGCTCAATCTCGATTTGCTCAAATTTTTTCAGGTAATACAGGACTTGACCCTTATACCACTGCAGTCTCTGATGTTTATCAGGACTTGTTTGATGAGGGTACCTTTACCGGAAAGGGTTTGTATGAAGTTGATATATTCGAAAAAGTTATGCAGCATCGTGTCCCTGAAAATACAATTCTGAGTCATGATCTATTTGAAGGAAGCTTCACCAGAGTTGCCCTCGTCACAAGTATCGAATTGATCGATGATTATCCCAAAGATTTTAAAACATTTTTAAAGCGAAATCACCGCTGGACGAGGGGGGACTGGCAACTCATACCGTGGCTAAAGCGAACGGTTCCGTGCTTTGGAAAACAATCAAGGAAAAATGATTTACCCATGGTCGCTCGTTGGAAACTTCTGGATAATCTGCGCAGAAGTTTGTTAGCACCTTCGACGATGGGGTGGCTCATACTGTCTTGGACTATTCTCAATAAGTCATCCACTCTGTGGACCATGATCATCGTATCATGTATCGGATTACCCATCTTATTGCCCGCTATCATGGATCTCCATAAGAAAAGAAATATCCCTTGGCGTGAACACATAAAAAATAATCTTTGGTCCTTAAGAACAAGAGTGGAACAACTTTTTCTTATGATTGTGTACTTACCAGATCTCGCCTACTCAAACGTCGATGCGATCATTCGATCACTTTACCGTTCTTTCATCTCAAAGAAAAAAAGATTAGAATGGGTCTCATTCTCAAGCAATCAGAAAGAAAATCTCAAACATGGCTGGCGCCAGATTCTTACAATGGCCCCCCTTGTGTCAATCGTTCTCGCCTTGATTATACTCAAGATGAACCCACAGACCTTAGCTGCTGCTGGGCCGTTTCTCTTCATCTGGTGGCTAGCTCCTTATATAACATTCGTTACGAAAAGAAATATTCCCCACATGTTCACACCTCTTCGTGAAGATGAAATTAAACAATTTAGGAGATATGCTTGCCTGACATGGGGATTTTTTGAAAAGTTTATTCAGAAAGATTTTCATTACCTCGCCCCAGATAATTTCCAAGAAGACCCATCACCGGTTATGGCAACAAGAACATCGCCGACAAATATAGGATTGCAACTCCTTACCCATGTCAGTGCAGTCGATCTTGGATTTATAGATCTTAATAGGTTCATTGAAATCTCTGATGGGGCATTGAGCACTTTAAATAAGCTTGAAAGATTTCAAGGCCATTTTCTTAATTGGTATGACACAAAAACCCTTGAACCGCTTGGCCCGAAATATATCTCGACCGTCGATAGTGGAAATCTAGCAGGTCATCTCATTACCTTTGCCGAAGCATGTTTAGAGTTTGGCGAGCAAGGCCCAGACCCACTACGAGAAAAAATGGCACTCCAAGATATGCTGCGAATTTTTCTTGAAAAAATTAATCAATTAAATGACACCCAAATCGGACCACGATCTGGATCTCTAAAAAGGCTTATCATTTCCACTGGAAAAGTTTTAAGCAAAGTTGAGTCTCACAATTTGAAAATAGTTCAACAAGAGTTCTTAGGCTTAAAAAGGTTTCTTAATGATTTGCCCAAAAAGTCCATTATGCTCGATGAATGGTTTGAGTTGATTGAATCACGCCTTCAATCACTCACGATTCAAAACGATATAAATCCAAAAGAGATCAGTCAAAAACTTAATCAATTGGCGGAAGCTGCAACTCGGCTGGCCTCCGAGATGAATTTTTCTCTCTTATTCGACGAGGACAGAAAAATTTTCGTCATTGGTTATAATCTCACAGAGGGAAAAGCGGATAACTCCTATTATGATCTCCTTGCATCAGAATCAAGGCTCGCCAGCTATATCGCCATTGCCAAAGGTGATGTATCAAATGAGCATTGGTTTCGCCTTAATCGTGAACTCACCTCGGCAGCTGGAAGTCGCGCCCTCATCTCTTGGAGTGCGACGATGTTTGAATATCTCATGCCTGTCTTGGTGATGAAGAGATATGAAGGGACGTTACTTGATCAAACTTATGAGACTATTGTCAAACGCCAGATAGAATACGGTTTCCAAAAGAATGCTCCTTGGGGTGTCTCTGAGGCCGGCAATAATTCTCGAGATATAAATTTTAACTATCAGTATGCAGCTTACGGAATTCCCGGGCTTGGTCTCAAAAGAGGCTTAAGAGATGAATTTGTCGTTTCCCCCTACTCAACCATGCTTGCCTCCATGATACGGCCACGGGAAAGTTTAAACAATCTTAGGAGACTTGAATCTTTAGGGGCCCTCGGTCAGTATGGATTTTATGAGTCCCTGGATTACACCAAAGAAAGACTTCCCAAGAATCATTCATTTGTTATCTTGAAATCTTATATGGCCCACCATCAAGGGATGGGATTATTGGCAATCAACAATCTACTGAACCAGAATATTCTTCAAGAAAGATTTCATAAAAATTCAAGAGTCGCAGCTATCGAGCTCCTTCTGCAAGAAAGAATCCCAGCAGCGGTAGAAATTTCAAAACCAAGATCTGAAGAGATACAAAGACAATTCTCTGAACAGTCCAAAATGGAGGACTTAAAAAGAGTAGGATCAGATCCCCTCACGCCAATTCCGGCGACACAAATTCTCTCGAATGGTCACTCCACACTCATGGTCTCAAGTGCTGGCTCAGGTTTTTTCAAAAATGGCGAGCTGGTGCTTAATCGTTGGAAAGAAGATAGTATTCTTGATCAGTCTGGTCATTATTTATATATTAGAGACTTAAAAAGTAAAACCTATTGGTCCAACACCTATCAGCCAACTTTAAAGAAAGCCGATTCATATAAATATTCATTTGAAGAGGATAAAATAGAATTTGAAAGGATGGATCATCTTATACAAACATCAACGGAAATCATTCTTTCCCCTGAAGACCAAGTAGAACTCAGAAAAATTACTCTTACCAATAAGTCCGACTTGCCACGAGAAATAGAATTGACGAGCTATCTGGAAATTGTATTAAATCTTAAAAGAGATGATGATGCCCATCCCGCTTTTAGCAAACTTTTTATCCAAACCGAGCAGCATCAAGCGTATCCTGCTCTACTGGCAAAAAGACGGCCTCGCTCGGAAAGTGAATCAGAAAAATGGGCTTTCCACCAAATTATAAGGATGGATGGAATACCCATCACTTGCGAGTATGAAACTGACAGAATGAAATTCATAGGTCGAGGTAAGGATCTCCATCTACCTGCTAGCCTCACTTCCAAAGAGAGACTCAGTGAAACAACAGGCCCTGTTTTAGACCCAATCTTTTCAATCCGAACGACCGTTCGAATCCCCCCGAACAATAGCATCACACTTCTTTACAGTTCGGGCCTGGCCAAAACTCGTGATGAGATTGAAACACTTATCATGAAATATAACGATCCTGGAATCTTTAACCGCGAAAGTTCACTCTGTTGGTTAAAATCACAAATTTTTTTGAAACATCTCAATATTCGTCATGATGTTGCCCATCTTTATCAAAGAATTGCTACACACCTCATCTACCAAATACCTGGATCTAGACCGTCCATCAAAATCCTAGAGCATTTGGACAGAAATCAATCAGCTTTATGGGCCTACGGTATTAGTGGTGATTTGCCATTACTCCTTTTGAAACTATCGCATGAAAAAGAAATCCCAACATTGAGGGAAATTCTGCACGCCTATGAATATCTTCGTCTCAAGGGGGTAGAGTTTGACCTGTTAATTTTGATCGAAAACACACATAGCTATCTCAAGGCCCTCGAAGATGAAATAAACCGTCAAATTCTTTTACTTGGCTGCCATCCCTTTCTAGATAAAAAAGGGGGAATTTTTATCCGACGAGCAGATCAAATTCAAGAGCAAGACCTGGTTTTGCTTAAGGCGATGGCCAGAATAAACTTGGATGGTCTCAAAGGATCACTGGAGCATGTGCTTCATAAAAATGAGACCGAAAAAATTCACACTCCCCTGCTTACTCCAAACAAATTCCCCCATCCGAGCAAGATCACACATCCGACAAAAGAGAAATTACTTTTCTATAACGAATTTGGTGGTTTTCGTTTAGATGGGAAGGCCTATGCCATACACTTACATAAAGGTTGCTGGCCTCCATTGCCATGGATTAATGTCATCAGCAATCCAGTCGGTTTTGGATTTACTATTTCTGAGACCGGTCAAGGAACAACCTGGAATATGAACGGGCGAGAAAATCGACTGACACCATGGTCAAATGATACTGTTATTGAAACACCAGCAGAGGCGATCTATCTTCGAGATGAAGCTACAGGTGAATACTGGTCACTGACCCCCCTTTCGATCGATAGCTCAGCCGAGTGGCGTATCACTCATTATCCAGGTCATACGTCAATGGAGCATACACAAAAAGGTGTTTCACATAAACTCAGTTTTTTTTGTCCAATGAACTCACAACTAAAAATTATTAACATCGAAATAGAAAACACTCATCAAGACCAACGAAAACTAAGTCTCACGTTCTATATCGAATGGATTCTAGCAAATAGAAAACAACAAAGTTATCAAACCTTATTTCCGAAGATGGATTCTCAACTAGATGCCATAATTGTGACAAATAAATACAATAATGAGTTTGCTCATCTTATGGGTTATGTTGCCTTTTCAATACCGATCAAAAGCTTTTCCTTTGATCGTCGCGAATTTTTAGGTCGAAATCAAACTTTTCAAAATCCAGATGCTTTGAAACGAAAATATCTTTCGAGGAAGCAATCCATGAGAAGTGATCCTTGCTCCGTTTTACACTCCGAAATTGAATTGCCACCATTATCAAAAAAAACTATCCAGATCTTTATTGGAGAGGCGCAGACGTACGAAGAAATTGCGAAAAATCTTTCTCACTTTCGCCATGGGCCCCATATTCAGGAGTCTTTAGAAGCGGTCCAAGAATACTGGAATGAAATATTAGAAACCTTTCAGGTTGAAACACCTGACCATGCTTTTAATATTTTGTTTAATCAATGGCTTATTTACCAAACACTCAGTTGTCGGTACTGGGCCAGAACGGCGACTTATCAATCTGGTGGCGCCATTGGGTTCAGGGATCAGCTTCAAGATGTCATGGCACTAGTCTTTTCACGCCCCGATTTAACGCGAGAACATCTTATTTTATGTGCCTCTCGACAATTTAAAGAGGGCGATGTTCAACACTGGTGGCACCCCCCCACTGGCCGAGGAGTCAGAACTCGCTTTAGTGATGATCTTCTGTGGCTCCCATTTGTATTAAGTTATTATTTAGAAAAAACGATGGATGATTCTATCTTACATGAAAATATCACTTTCATTGAAGGTCCTGCACTCTTGCCTGATCAGGACGAAACTTATTTCACTCCCACTCTCTCTACCACTTCGGCCTCTCTTTATATTCATGCAAAAATGACCATTGATCGAAGCCTAGCAGTTGGAATTCATGGACTGCCTCTTATGGGAAGTGGCGACTGGAACGATGGAATGAATAAGGTTGGTCATAAAGGAAAAGGTGAAAGTGTTTGGATGGCATGGTTTCTTGCTTCTACCATTAAATCCTTCATTCCGATTTGCGAGCAAATGGGTGATTTTAAGGCGAAAGAAATTTATCAGGGGTACCTCGAAGGCTTGAAAGCATCAGTCGAGAATCATGCTTGGGATGGTGAGTGGTATCGGAGAGCTTTTTTTGATGATGGGACACCTATGGGATCTTCACTCAGTGAGGAATGTAAGATAGATTCTATTGCCCAATCTTGGGCCGTTCTTTCAGGCCTGGCAGATCTTGAACGTGCTTCCAAGTCCATGGGTGCGGTTGAAAAGTTTTTAGTCGATCGAGATCATCAGATGATTCGACTTTTTACTCCTCCCTTCAATAAAACACTTCAAGATCCTGGCTACATAAAAGGGTATCTCCCAGGAGTCAGAGAAAATGGCGGACAATACACACATGCCGCAATTTGGGTGGTGATGGCGTTCGCCCAATTGAAAGAAAATCAAAAGGCCTATCAACTCCTTTCCATGCTGAATCCGATTAATCACTCTCGAACAAAAAAAGAAGTTGAGATTTATCAAGTTGAGCCCTATGTCATGGCGGCGGATATTTATGGAGTGCCTCCTCATGAAGGGCGCGGGGGGTGGAGTTGGTACACAGGATCGGCCAGTTGGATGTATCGTACGATGCTTGAAAGCATCTTGGGTCTACATCAAGTTCGTGGAAAAATTCAAATGAACCCCTGTATTCCCAAGGAGTGGGATCAATATAAGCTTACCTATAAAATTAAAAATACAGTCTTTAAGATTGAGGTCAATAATAACCAATCCGATAGTAGTCTTCATTTTGATGGGCTCTTAATGCCAGAACTAGAATTTCCAATCTTAAATGATGGAATCACTCACCATATTGTCGTTAAGTTGAAATCCACGAACCCTGGCCCTTGATGAGTCATGAAAGGAAGAAAGATTTATAAATAGGATAAAAATGGGAGGCTACATGAAAACGTTTGAGAACAAAGTCGTGATTGTAACAGGTGCTGGCTCAGGTATCGGTAAAGCAACGGCTCTCGCCTTTGCCAGGGAAGGCGCTCGGGTCGTGGTGAGTGATCTCAATGAAGAGGCTTCGAAAGAAACGGTTCGTCTGATTCAGCAAAATCGTGGAGATTGTGTTTTTATCAAGTGTGATGTCTCAAAAGAAAATGAAGTTAAAAATCTTATCGAGATGACACTTCAAAAATTTGGTCAGCTCGATTGCGCCTTTAACAACGCTGGAATTGAAGGAGCTCCCTCTTCAACAACAGAGTGCACAGAAGAGAATTGGGACAAAACAGTGAACATTAATTTGAAAGGTGTTTGGCTATGCATGAAGTATGAACTAAAGGCCATGATCACCGCTGGGCACGGAATGATTGTCAACTGCTCGTCTATTGCAGGGCTCATTGGGTTTGAAACAATTCCCGCCTATGTCGCCAGTAAGCATGGTGTCCTCGGTCTCACACAAACTGCTGCTCTCGAATACGCCAAACAAAACATAAGAGTGAATGCAGTCTGTCCAGGTGTTATTCATACCCCAATGCTCGATCGATTTACCCAAGGATCAGAAGAGGCCATGGTGGCGCAAGTTCCCATGGGGCGAGTCGGAAGACCCGAAGAAATTGCCGAGACTGTCCTCTGGCTTTGCTCCGATCATTCATCTTACATCACTGGTCAGAATATTACAGTCGATGGAGGCTGGGTCGCTCACTAAAGTGATTGAATCTTAGAAATTCTCTCATTCATGACTTTGAACCAAAGAGGCGGAATGAGAGATAATAAAATCATCCCCGGATAGCCGGTAGGCATTTGGGGACTCTCATCATAGTGACGAAGCAACTGATACTTTCGGTTGGCATAAGCATGATGATCTGAATGCCGAGATAATTCAAACAAGACTGCCCTGGACAAAAGATGATTCGCATTCCAAGAATGAACAGGACGGACCTTTTCAAATCGACCAGATTCAAGCTCTTTTCTCACGAGACCATAATGCTCAATATAGTTTACGGATTCAAGAAGAATCACTCCAATCAAGGCACTCGAAAGGAAGCCCCATAAGGCAAGCTTTCCCCAAATAAAGTAAATTCCAAACGCAAACAAGCTCTGGATCAAGATTGCTTTCACCATCTCTTGCGGGTCAATTTTAAAAGCGGACAAAAAACTATCTTTGATTGAGCGAAACCAAAAGCCATAAATGGATTCATTCAAGCGTGAAGTTTCTGGATCATGAAAAGTTGAAACATTTTTATGATGACCTTTATTATGCTCGATAAAAAAGTGCCAATATAATGAGGTCGTAAGAAGCATGCGTGCTAACGTCTGCTCAAAGGAATTTTTTCTGTGCCCGAGTTCATGAGCGACATTAATGCCTAAGACGCCACAGCCAAGGCCCATGGCGGAGATTAAACCGACTCTTTCACTGATAGAAATGATAGGGTCCGAGATGATCTGACAGAAATACACCAGCAGTGCGAATTGAATCGGCACCATCATCCAAAGGATAGCATCGAAAAAAGAATCGTCTTTGATTAAAGATTCTTCTGCCATCGAGAAATTAGAGTTTAAAGGTGGGAGTAATAACTCAATCAGTGGTAAAATAAAGAAAGCAAAAAAAACCGCAAAATAGCTAAAAGACCCTTTTAGATAAAAAGACAAATAAATGGCCACAGGAATGGTAAAGGCCAACAAATAATAAGACCGTTTCATCAAAGTATTATATCATTAAAAAGATCTTTCATCAAAAATGGGATACTTATGAGTCAAGAACAAGCCGTTTGTAAAACCTGCCGTAAACCAAAAGCCCCCTTTAGCTGTGGTCTCTGTGAAGAGCCTATTTGCAAAGCTTGCACCCAATTTTTAGGAGAAGATCATTTTTCTTTCCTTAGAAAAATCCCCAAAGAGCTCACCCATACTTCTTACTGCTATAATTGCTTCGATGATCATGTGGCCAATCCACTTGCCGATTATAATGAGACGATGGAAAAAGCCAAAGATGTTTATGTCTTCACTAAAGAGCAAAGTAAGCTTACTCGCTTACTCAAGCGAGTAGAACCTCCTTATCTCGTAGATAACTGTGAAGACAGAGATGAGGCGTTATTA
This sequence comes from Bacteriovoracaceae bacterium, assembly GCA_947448495.1. GTDB lineage: Bacteria > Bdellovibrionota > Bacteriovoracia > Bacteriovoracales > Bacteriovoracaceae > Peredibacter. Next base: position 27,210 of record CANFNX010000013.1, read on the forward strand.
AGATTGTCATTCTGGGCCGTGCAGGACAAATTTAATGCTTTGATTGATGTGGCCTTCAAATCCAAAAAAATTATTGTGGGCTCACATAAGAAAGCCGTCTGGGAAGCCACGGGAGTTGCGATGAATGTAAATCCCAAAGAGATTAGAGAAGAATAAAAAAAGCAAAAAAAAAGCCCTCTTACGAGGGCTTTTTTTTTCTTAGTTTAAGTGTTTACCGATAAGACCAGTAAGTTCAAACATCGTAACTTCATTTTTACCGAAAACTTTAGAAAGTTTGTTATCAGCAAGAATGTTTCTCTTGTTAGCAGGGTTCTGAAGGTTATTGGCCTTGATATAGTCCCACATAAGTTTTACAGCTTCAGTTCTCGCAACAGGATTGTTACCGATGACGGCCGCAAGGTCAGCAGACGGAGTCATTGTCTTCATGAATGCTGCGTTTGGTTTACGAGCTGTTTTAGTTTTTGTCGTTGTTGTTTCTGTGTTTTCCATGATGTCCTCCATGTTTTTCAGAATCAGTGAATGTGTGTCCTTAAAGGATTGCCGATCTGCATTCAAGCCGTCAAACACAAATTCGCACAAGCAAACAAACTTGATTTAACTTTGTCCTTGCGTCATAGGGTGCGGTAAGGGAAAATAGCCTATTAATCTACTGAAATTAGGATTTTTATGAGCAATTTATTCACCTTCTCTCTGCTTCTCTTTTTTTCTTTCTCTTGTTCACAAACAGTTTCCCAACGGCCTGGCCAAATAAAAAACAAGATAGAAATCAAGCATGGACTCAATCTCAAAAGCAAGAAAGCGACAACCAAGGCGCAAAGACTCATGATCATGAAAGAAAAATTAGATCAGGCGTCGATGGAAAGAGGACGAGTCCTCTACACCCAACACTGCCTCCATTGCCATGGTGAAAAAGGTCAGGGAAATGGGCCAGATGCCACTCACCAATCTCAGAAAGTGGCCAATCTCAGAGAACTCGTCTCAGAAGTTAAAGATTTTGATTTTTTTATGAGTATTTCTCAGTGGAAAGGAAATATGCCCGGATGGAAAGACCATTTTAATGAAGCTGAACGGGAAGATCTAGTCACCTACATCAAATCCTTCCGGCATCTTTAAAAACTCACTGATGAATCTGCTCTAGCTTATACAAAAAAATGATCTCTATCAGGGTTTAATTTAGCACTTTAGGCTTAAATAGGTTCAACCACCGTTTAAAGGGGTTCTCCTATGCTAGATCAACTTCATCGACTGTTGCTCAAATTGAGATTTTCTAAACTCACGTCAGCTCCCATGACAGATTTTGTCTCCCACAAGCAAAAAACATGATGAGAACACCTGAACATCTGATTCAAAAATACAATACTCAGGGACCTCGCTATACAAGTTATCCTCCTCTCCCCTTTTGGCGGGCCACTCCAGTTGAAGCTGAATGGTTTAAACATGTGATCAAAGGTTATGATCACGATCTGGGTGTCGATCTCTACGTCCATGTGCCTTATTGCGAAAGTCTCTGCTACTATTGTGGATGCAACAGAATCATCACAAAAAACCACGATGTTGAATCGGAGTATGTTGAAATGATTCTGAAAGAGTGGGCCATTTATAAACAAAATCTCGGCTTCGTGCCCGTTGTGGGCTCACTTCATTTTGGTGGTGGAACCCCAACATTCCTAAGTCCAGAACATTTAGATCGACTCATCATGAATCTCACATCTGAGCGTTCGGAGCCATTTATCGGTTCAATTGAAGTCGACCCCCGAACTTGCAAAAAAGAACATATACAAGTTTTAGTCAAAAATAGAATGAAGAGGGTCTCTCTTGGTATCCAGGATTTTGATCCCGCAGTTCAACAAGCAATTCATCGTGATCAGTCTCCAGAGATGGTAAGAGACCTCGTTAAGCTCATGAGACAAGAAGGGATCGAATCCATTAATTTTGATTTGATTTATGGTCTGCCGAAGCAAACAGTTGATACCATTAAAAGCACCATCGCCCTCGTCAATGACATGAGACCAGATCTCATTGCCTTTTACTCCTATGCTCATCTTCCAGAAAGAATAAAAAATCAACGCCTGATCAAAAACCAGGATTTACCAGGCCCGACCTTAAAGCGTGAGCTCTATGAATCCGGCAGAGAACTTTTGACGAAAGAGGGCTATAGGGATGTCGGCATGGATCACTTTGCACGGCCAGCAAGTTATCTTTATCAGGCCATGGAGTCAAAAAATCTTCACCGAAACTTTATGGGGTACGTTGATAAAAAATCGCAAGTCCTGATTGGCCTTGGCCCAAGTTCTATTTCAGATTCTTCCTATAGCTTTATTCAAAACTCAAAGGAACTTAAAGATTATCAAGCATCCATTTGTTCTGGGCGTTTAGCGATTGAAAAGGGTCACTCCCACAATCAGTTGGATCTGATCGTTCAGAATATTATCCAAGATCTGATGTGCCAGCATGAAGTCAGCTTAGCTCATGTCAAAGATCTCCCTCTCTGGGATCAAATCGAAAAAGAGCTTCGCTCCTTCGAAGAAGATGGACTTTTGGTCTTTCAAGATAGCTTGGTACAGATTCAAGAAATCGGTAAGGGCTTTACCAGGAATATCGCCATGGTCTTCGATTTTTATCTAAGGGATCAACAGAACAATAAGATGTTCTCACAGACTATTTAGGCCGGAAGATTTCCGACCAAGCCACTCAGTAGACAAGGACAAGAAGATCACCATAACCTATCATGATGAATATTTTTCTTTTTCTTTTTGTTCTTATTTCCTCTTCTTTTTCAAATGATTTCACCTTTAACCAGGAATCCGGTAAGGCGATCCCGAAGCACATTGGAGAGCTGAAACTCTTCCGAGGACAAGTCTTTAAACAGAATAGCAACGGTCTAACGCCCATTGAATTAGGTTCAAAAATTTACAAAAAAGACAACATTGTAACGGAGGAAAAATCCTTCGCCAAAATTCTGATGGTTGACGATAGCGTGTTTAATATAGGACCAAAATCAAATGTTAAGTTTGAAGAATTTGATTATAAGGACAAGACAGATCGTAAAATGATTTTCACCCTCATCGCTGGAAAGCTTCGTGGCCTGATAAAAAATAAGGCCAAAGAAGGAGATCTCATTATTAAAACCCAAATTGTCACGATGGGTGTGCGAGGGACTGAATTTCTGGTGAATCACCAAAACTTAAAAGCCATGCAAATTTCGGAGTTTGGTCTTCTAGAAGGCAGTGTTCAATTAACGAATAAGAAGAATGAGCAGTATGATTTAAAAAAACCAGAAAGAATGATCTTTGTGGAAGACAATACAACCTCTGAAGCCATACAAGAAAAGAACATCCTCTCTGATCTGGAGCTTTTAGATCTCAAAAAAGATGAAGAATTTATGGCGTATTTTTCGCCTGAGAAATTAGACCCCTCTTCCGCTCTGATGCCTTATTTTTCTAAAACTCAGAGCTCATCAAATGAGACCACCACCGGCACCACTTTGTCCGCTCCAGAGAACGGCCCTCGTGAAGACTGGAGAAGTAATCTTAAAAAGCTCAATGAAAAATTGAGAGAAAACCACAAAAAAATACACACCAAAGACGCCAAGGGAAACTAAATCACTAATAGTACGTTACGGCTTCTATCGTCTATCGTTTTTACCTATTGGCAACTGATCTCAGTGATATTAGAAAGGCGCCATGAAAAAATACTTCTATATCCTTTGCTTAACCTTTGTTAATGTCACTTTTGCCGCTGACTTTCATTGCACTCCTCTGCAAGAAATCCACTGGAAGGAACTGGCCCCTGGTGTACTTTGGACAAAGTACGACGTCAGCTTCAATCCCTATAATAAAGATCTTCATGAGTGGGAATTAAAGCAAACAAGATCCGTCACTGTTAGGGCGTTTAAAATTGATTTCACTAAAAATAAGCTTTTATTTCACTCGGCGAAAACTGATCTTGAGTGTCTTCCAAACCAAGATCGCTACATCTCTAAACTGATTGCTGACAGTAATGCACCAGTCATTGGCGCCATCAATTCGAGTTTCTTCATTATGCCGAATGGACATATTCAAGGTCTTGCGATTGATGAAAATAAGGTTTGGTCAAAAGATCTGACTGAGCAAACCATAAGCTCTTCTGGTGTTTTCAGCATCGAAAATGGAAAACCGAATCTTGAAACAAGAGAAGATTTCATGCATCGTTTTGGGAGCATTATTTCAGATGGAGACGCTTCGAAATTTAGTTTTGCTGTTCAGGCCTATCCAAAGTTACTCATACAGAATGAATTGCAGATAACCGACTCCGTGCTTAACTCTAGAAGACCTCGGACGTCGATCGGAGTCGCGGAAAATCCGGATGAGATCATCCTTGTGACCATAGATGCTCGCGGAGAAACAGATAGCACGGGTATGACTCTCTTTGAGTACGCTCATTTCGTTAATGAATCCCAATGTGGCGTAGGTCAAAAGACAGTGCTTAACCTAGATGGCGGTGGCTCTTCCTCATTTGCCATTCCCTCACTTAATATCTTTGAGCAAGCTGATCATTGCCGGCATTTAGGCAATATTTTGACGATTCAATCTCGCTAATTCGTATTTCCTGACAAGAAAGAAAAAGCCTCCAAATAAGCTGCCCCCCAAGTGGGCACCGAAACCAATGGGTGCAAGACTTCCATTGATCTGAGCGATCAGCCCCCAAACATCCATCACGACAAACATTAAAATACCGACGAATGCTGGCAGCGGAATCAGGCCCAAAAGATAAACAGGTCGCCAGGGAAATGAGAGTGCAAAGTAAATTAGAACTCCGGAAATCGCTCCGGATGCTCCTAAAGCGTTAAGACCTGACTGACCCATCAGGAAGTGAGAAATCAGACAGTGAGACATTGACCCCACGATACCACTCATCAAGTACAAGAGAAGAAAGGATCGGCTCCCGATATTTTTTTCGACCTCTACCCCAAACCCATAAAGGAAATACATATTAATAAGAAGATGAAAAAATAATTGGTGGGAAAAAACAGAAGTGATGAGTGTCCACCATCTTCCTTCAGCTAAGGCCTCCCAGCTCGCTAAAAAATGCCGAGGCATCAGAAGGGGATCCATCATAAACAACAGGTACCAAAGGATGAAAACGACCACGTTGAGTTTTATCATCTTGATGACTATACCTGCAGTGGCAAAAGCTTCATCCTTCATAAGCAGTTTGATGATATGTAGAATCCGTTGGAAAATGCGCGACACCCATTTTAATTTCATCGCCGTTAATGACTATTCGCCAAGTGATGGGAAGGATTTTGGAAAACATGGCACTTAATCCGGAATAAACCGTTTGCGAAAGCTCAATGGCGCGACTGACTTGAGTCACATCCAAATCCCCTTGGAATTTGAATATAAGGTCTATCGCAGAAAATTCGATGGGATGATGAAGTGAGTGAGATTGGACAGAAATAACCACCTCAAATCTTTCAACCAATTGCTTTTCTCTTTTCAACAGACCTATAACATCCATTCCTGCGCAACCAGCTATCCCTAAGGCGACCAGTTCCTTAGGCCCAGGGCCGTAAGAACTTCCCAAAGGTAGTGTTGCATCCATAGGAACGATGTATCCATCGACACACCCATCAAAGGCCATACCTTTCTTCCAGATAATTTTTGCTTCCATTCCTCCTTCCCTCCTTGGCCTCTGTAGCTTAGATCAAAGTGAGGATGAAGACACATAAAGTTTTCATTAAGGAATAGCCAACTATATCAGAAATATAAAATTATTTTTTCTTCAAGTTGATGAATGAATAGAGAAAAATTAATTTCAACTTCATTAAAGAATGGCCTTTCGCCATTACTTCAACAAGGAGCGTATTATGTTTGGTAACAAGAGCCTCGCGCCGTCGAAAAGAAATGAACGTTCTCTCACTCCATGGTTCTCTTCCCTTAGTCCACTCACCTCCATCCGAGATGAAATTTTAGATGTCTTCGATAATTTTAACTTTGGCCTGACGCCGACTCTAAAATCTGAATTTCTCCCTAATATTGAAATTAAAGATCGTGGCAATTCCTACATTGTCTCGGCTGAAATTCCAGGGATGAGTGAAAAAGATATGAATGTGAACATCAGAGAGAATATTCTCATTCTCGAGGGTGAAAAAAAAGAAGAGCGAAAAGAAGAACGCAAAGGTCTTTATCACTCGGAGATGAGTTATGGAAGTTTTTATCGAACAATTCCTTTATCAGATGAAGTTGATCCTGATAAAGTCACGGCGACCTATCATCATGGTATTTTAAAAGTGACGATTGAAAAACGACCAGAGGCCCAAAGAAAATCTAAAAAAATCCCTATTGCTGTTGAGGCACCAACGGAAGAGAAACTCGACACCAAACACTAATAGCGTGGGGGGCGATGGCCCCCACACTATCATCTAACATCATGAAGGTCGTAAATTTGAACCTAGAGGGATAGAACTCAGATTGTCTTAGTCACCCATTTTTTTAAAGAAAACTTAATATTTCTATGACCAAAGTCATGAATCAAAGGACTCCATCGAAATTTTTAAATATATTTCAAACTTCATTAAACTCTATCCGAGATTCAGTCGAAAAAGCTTCATCAGGAGATTCTCATGTTTCGATGGTGCAATGTTTGTCAAACGTTTATCGGTCAGATAGAGCCTCTTGAAGATTTTTCTCTGACTCACGGTATTTGCCAAGAATGCAAAGACAAAGTGATGAAGAGTCATTTTGAATATGAAGATACGCTTCAACCGATAAAAGATTTTTTTGCGAAAGTTCAAAAGCTTTCCTTCGCTGGCGAGACTATAAACAAACGAAAATTTTTGAAAGAGGCGAAAAGCCTTAATATTAAAGCTTCTGATCTACTCGCTGGCATTCTCCAACCCCTCCTTTATGAAATTGGACGGCTCTATAGTTTGGATCAAATGGACATCATCACTGAGCATAAATTTTCTCAATTTGTCACAGAACTCATCACAGATATCCGCTCCGAATTTCTTGATCAATCTTCTTATCCTGAAAATGCACGGGTGGATGTCATTTTAAGCTGCGCCAATGGTAATAACCATGCTTTTGGAGTGACCTTTCTTGAGCTATGCCTCAGAGAGGCCGGGGTTTCTGTCGAGGCTATTTATCCCGGAGTTCCTGCCGATCAACTGGCCGATTATGTCCAGTTTATGAACCCCAAAGTCCTGGGAGTTTCTATGTCCATGAGAGAGCAGCTCCCGGAGATTAAGTACGTTGCTAAACTTTTAAGCGGCCAGGAAACTACAAATCCTTATTTTTTGGTGGGTGGTTTTGGAGTCACAAAGGAAATGCCGGCTATCGACGGAGTTCACTTTTTTAACGGGAACATCCGAGAACTGGTTGGCTTCATCAAAAAGAAAACGCTCAAGGCCGCCTAAACTCAAAA
>CANFNX010000014.1 GCA_947448495.1 Bacteriovoracaceae bacterium
AGCGGGGGTACCATTCTTTTCCACAAATGGAGCAGAATTTGTAGAAATGTTTGTGGGTGTAGGAGCGGCCCGTGTTCGTGATCTTTTTGAGCAGGCGAAAAATTCTGCTCCTTGTATTATCTTTATTGATGAATTGGATGCTCTCGGAAAAACGCGCCAAGTTTCTCCACTCGGTGGCAATGATGAAAAAGAACAAACACTCAATCAGTTACTAGTGGAGATGGATGGATTTGATACCACTGGTGGAATTATCATCTTGGCCGCCACCAACCGACCGGAATTGATTGATCCTGCTCTCCTTCGAGCAGGACGTTTTGACCGCCAAGTCGTAGTAGACAAACCAGATAAAAAAGGGCGCGAAGACATTCTTAAAATCCACACAAAAAAAGTGAAAATGGATCCCACTGTGAGTTTGGAGGCAGTCGCGGGCCTCACACCAGGATTTTCTGGTGCTGACTTAGCGAACCTCGTGAATGAAGCGGCCCTCATTGCCACTCGCAAAGAGGCCCCATTCGTTTCTCAGCATCACTTTACAGAGGCCCTCGAGCGAATGGTGGCCGGACTCGAAAGGAAAAATCGGCTTCTCAATAACCGTGAAAAAGAAATTGTTGCTTATCATGAAATGGGACATGCCTTAGTTGGACACGCCTTTAACCAGGGCGAGAAAATTCATAAAGTTTCTATTATTCCCCACGGAATTGGCTCGATGGGATACACCATCCAGCGTCCCACAGAAGACCGTTTTATTATGACTAAAGATGAATTAGAAAATAAAATGACCATCCTGCTTGCTGGTCGAGCCGCTGAGACGCTGATCTTTTCCCATCTTTCCACTGGAGCGGAAGATGATCTTTTGAAGGCGACCCATATCGCTCGAGAAATGATTACACGTTTTGGGATGACTCAAGAACTTGGTTTTGTCACGTATGATGAAACACCCCATACTTTTCTTGAAGCGCAGGGATTTCATGCTCAGCCACACTACTCTGATCAAACAGCGCGTGAAATCGATGAAATGGTCAAAAAACTGATTTGGCGCTCTTACCACAGGGCCTATCAATTTCTTCAAGAACAAAAAGATCTGCTTGAACTCACAGCTAAGCAGTTGATGGAAAATGAAACGATGAACGAGGAAGAAATTAAAAACTTTTTTAAAAATATCCCGATCCAGCATACCCCACCTGAGATGCCTTCCTGGCATTAACTTTTTAAGTTATGCTTAGGTATGGCGAATATTTTTACTTCTCAACATTTTCAGATGATGCCTTGGAAAAACGGGGGCGGCTCCACACTTGAACTCATCAAAATTCCTGATCCGCTTCAATCAGATTCGTTTCTGCTGCGTTTGTCGATCGCTTATATCCAAACCGATGGCCCTTTCTCGCTTTTTCCAGGTATTGATCGTTGCCTGATGCTACTCCAAGGTGATGGTTTTGATCTCAACTTTACAGAGGGACAAGAAGTCACAATGAATGCCCCCTTCGTTCCTTTTTACTTTCAAGGAGAGAAGAGCATTGAATGCAAACTGGTGCAAGGAGCTTGCTATGATTTCAATGTCATGGTCAAAAGAGATTGGGCCGCTATTCACGTCAGGTGTTACCAGTTGAAAAAAAATGACCATTATGACCGCTTTTCCAAACCAGAATGCTACGTCTATTTGACCCAGACCACACCTCTATTGATACATATTGAGCGACAAGAGACCTTTCAATATTTGATTGCTGAGGATTGTTGGGTCATCGAAACTGAAATTCACCCTAAGAGGGAATGAATTTGGGCATATTGCAAAAGCATGATGGTTTTCGCGTCTTTGATTTCGCCACTTGCCAACATCTGAATGGCCTGTTTCCAATCTAATTCAAGAACTTCAATATTTTCATGCTCATGGGCGACTCCTCCACCTTCGCTCACCTTCATCGTGGAATCATACTCAGCGATAAAAAAAGAAATGATTTCAGTGACTGCTCCCGGCGACATGTAGGCGTCGAAAATTTTTTCCACATGTATAGGCCTATAACCAGTTTCTTCCACAGCTTCACGCCTAATATTGAACTCCGCATCTTCACCTTGCTCTAATGATCCTGCACAGGCCTCGATCAAATGACCATCTGGGTTTTGATTTAAATATGTCGGGAGTCGAAATTGTTTGGTGAGGATAACTTTTTGAGTCGACTTATTATAGAGAAGAATCGTTGCGCCATTGCCGCGCTCAAGAACCTCTCTTTTCTGGCCCTGCCAAACACCAGGTGTCACCTCAAAATCAAAATTTATTTTTTGATAGGAGTACCATGTGTCAGTCAGAGTCTCTATTGAGGTTATTTTAACCCGAGAGTTTTTTGTCATCACCATCACTTGATTGTTAAATAAATATAAGGCTTACTCACTTTCATGCTGGCAGTTTCTTGCTTTTTCAATTGATCAAAAACCTGAGACGTGAGATCCAGGAATCCGAACTTGATTTCTGAAACTTTGACCGTCACTTTTTTAAGAGGGACTTCATATTTCACCGATCCACTCCCTGTCACCGTGCCAGAGATTTGAGCCTTCACGTCAACGGCGAACTGGAATTTTCCACCATTCACCTTGAAATCGACATTTTTAATCGAGACAGAACTTTTAAATTCATCATGCTTTTGATCCATGGCCATAAGTAGAGCGTTTTCTATTCCCTCTGCACCCATCGAAGAAAATCCTCCCACTTTTAAATTCATCTTTTGAATACATCCACTCAAAACTTGATCCATGATTTCAGGAAATGTGGAGATTCTATCGCAAGCAAGATTGAAATTTTTAAAATCAATCTCCTTATCAGGTGATTGGAAACTACCAGAACTCATTGTCAGTATGGCACGCTCTTGGAAATCAAGGTTAAATGCCGAAAGCTGAATAGACTCTGCTTCTTTGATCAGTGAAGGGGGATTTTTGAATGACAGATCTTGATTCTCAACACCTTCTAAATGAATTTTAAATTCTTCTCCCACTTTCTCAACATGGACATTTTGAGTGGGATCATATTTTGCTTGATAGGAGAATGAATCAGCAGTTCCATCCCCCATAGGAGTCTGGTACTTGAAATTAAAATTTTTAATTTCTCCCTTGCTGATTTGAGCTTGGGCAAAAGGAGAGAGCATAAGAAGAGCTAGCAGGATCTTCATCTTAAACACCTTGGTTAAAACTTTTACCAAGTATCGGATGAGATAAAAATCCTAATAGGCTTTCGTCAAGCCTCTCTCAAAACAGGAAAAAGAAGTCCTTTCCATTTTTAATTTTAAATAAAGCTAAAGTTTTAAAAATTAAATCCGGCTTTTTTTCAGATGACGATCGTCAACGTCACCTAACTTATAATTCAAGGCCAGTTCAAAGTACTTGGCCAGAGACTTCTTATTCAGTTCTTTTGAGCGGGCGATTCGTGAAAGAGCAAGTAACTGATCAGTGCTAAATTTATCAGAAATCAGCTTAATCAGTTCCACTTTAAAGGTTTTGAGATCTTCTTTGGTAAAGCTCAGGTCAAGGCACTCAACTTGCTCCAGTTGAGCAAAAAGTAGGATTTCCTCGTCATCAAAGATCCCATCGTCAATTTGTTCTGGAGTTTTATTGTTGTAGCTCTCAAAAATCCCTTCTGAGCGATTCAAATTCATTTGTAAAAAATCAGGAAGCTCCTGGCCCCAGGCAACGGTAGAAAATAAAAGTAATAGGCTCAACCATTTCTTCATCCCGGCATTCTAGACCCTCATTGGCCCGTTTGATCTGTCTTTGTAACTCTTTTAGGGGCATGTCTAAGAATAAGTCACTTCATGAAACATATCATTTCAAACACTTAGACGAGCTATACGGCCCTCTCTTAATCATGATTATTAAGGCTTCTTTAATAAATTTTAAGAGTTTATCAACCGATGAGGGAGCAAGAGGATTTCATGACCAGTTTTTTTGGAAAAGTGCTCGTCATCGACACTAATTTTAAATTTGTTGAAAGTATTAAAGAGGAAGGGAAACTTCTTAGCGATTACCCCTGTGTTTTCTGCAAAACCTTCACAGATGCGACACAAATTCTCAAACAAACGAAACTTAATATTCGTGTGGTTTTTATTTCCCATAAGGTTGGCGATACCAATGGGTCAGATGAATTTCATAAAATTCGTAAGATCAATGAAAAAATTCCTATTGTCCTCGTCGTCCACAACCCTGAAAGGGCCAGTAAAGATATCGAAGAAAATAATCCAGGATTTTCCAATATCCTCAGAGGCCCTAAAAAATTTAGCACTCTGACTAACGAAATTGACCGCATGTTTACTTCGAATGAGACATGGACTGATGTTCAGGCGACTCAAGAAGCTAAAGATGTCGAACTGAGTCTGGCAGATGAAAGTTATATCTCGCTTCGACTAGATGATTTCATCATGTCTGAAAAATCTTATTTCAACGTTTTTATAAAAATAGGTCCGTCAAAATTTGTAAAAATATTGAATGCTGGTGATCCCTTGAATGAATCTGTTATTGAGAAATATTCGCAAAAGAACTTTACTCACTTCTATCTTTCCGTGGAAGAGCATAATAAGTACCTTCGCCTTTGTGAGGAAATTGCCAAACGAGACGCTCGCTCTCAGTCAGCAGAATCAAAGACGAAATTAAGAAACGTTATTAATCTGGGGTCTAACATCGCTCAAAGTTTACTTCATTCTGGTATAAACCAAGAAAAATTAGATATGGCGAACACCTTCTTGAACCATAGCGTGACTTTGATTAAAGGTATGAAGATGAAAAATGAATCACTGAAAAGATTCATCGAAACCATCGAATCAAAAGAGCATACGGCGACTGTTTCTTTTCTCGCAGGTATGATCGCAAATGAAGTTGGTATTGAATCGCTAAAGGCGATTAAAATCGTTGGAACAGCGGCGCTCTTGCACGATGTCGGTTTATATTCACTTAGTCCAGATTTTAAAGAAGAGGATTTTGAAAGCCTAAGTGAATCCAATCAAACAATCTTTAACCAACATCCCTCTTATGGTGCAGATATATTGAGAAAAAATGGTGGCTTTGATGAGGTCGTGATTCAAGCAGTTGAAATGCACCACATGCGCAGAAAAGGACTCAACGGAACGCAACGTTCAACTAATATGACTACAGTAGCGGAGATCATTGGTGCCGCTGACGAGTTACATAACATCGTACTGACTAAGCATGCTGATGAAGTGACTATTCAGAATTACATGAAAAAATATCTTAAAAATTTTTCGCAAGATATTGAACGAGCCGTTTTAAAAATCTTGAATAAAAAAGCCACATAACTCTTTCTTCAACCTTAAGTTATCTTTAGTACATTTTTATTTTTAATCATGTTACTTCTTCGCCCGCTTGAACGCTTTTAAGGCGTAATAATTTGGAGGAGTCTTAGATGAACAAAAAAATTTATGTCGGAAATTTGCCTTTTTCTTCAACCAGCCAAACATTGATTGAAATGTTTTCAGCTTACGGTGAAGTCACATCATCTAAAGTCATTATGGATCGAGACACAGGCCGTTCCAAAGGATTTGGATTTGTGGAAATGAGCAACAGTGACGAAGCTGATGCTGCTATTACCCAACTTCACGGCTCTGACTTTGGAGGAAGATCCCTTACGGTCAATGAAGCCAGAGTGACAAATGGCAAACCATCTCCCTTCCATGGGGCCCCAAAACAGGACCGAAGCGAGCAGCAACGACCATTTCGCGCACAGTCAAACTGGTAGACTCTAAAGATTTCGATTGGTTACCTGTAATTAGGTAACCGCGAAATTTCTATCGCCTTCTCCAGTATTTGATGTTAAAAAGTCTCATCAACGTCGTTTCAGAGAGTCCCGAGTAAAGTTACTCCATGTCCTCTAAGCGCTCCCAGGCCTCGGAGGTTTTATGGGTAAGAAAATTTATGTCGGTAATTTACCATTCTCAGCAACAAACGAATCACTTTCTGAAATGTTTGCTTCATTCGGAAAAGTTGACTCTTCAAAAATCGTAACAGACAGAGAAACTGGTCGTTCAAAAGGTTTCGGCTTTGTTGAAATGTCAGATGCTTCTGAAGCTGATGCTGCTATTGAAAAACTTAACGGTGCTGATTTCGGCGGCCGTTCTTTAACTGTTAACGAAGCTCGTCCTATGGAGCCACGTACTGGTGGTTTCGGCGGCGGCCGTGGCGGCGATCGCGGTGGTGACCGTGGTGGACGCGGTGGTTTCGGTGGTGGCCGTGGTGGCGATCGCGGTGGTGACCGTGGTGGAAACCGTTGGTAATATCCAACTCTAAAAAAGTTTAGATGAGGGCCCTCGCAAGAGGGCCTTTTTTTTTGCAAAAAGTTAAGCTATCGATATCTCGATGAAATACCTTACCGCAAGGCACTCTTCGACCGCTCTTTCGAAAATCTTGTAAGTACCTCAAATTGTGCTATCCTAATGTGAGGAGTTATAGTAAATATTCTCCGCAATTATTTGTCGCTCGGTAGTGTTCTGGTGCTTTTGCCCTGATCCTCTGAAAGCGCGTCCCTGGCCTTAAGGAGGTTTTTATGGGTAAAAAAATTTACGTTGGTAACTTACCTTTCTCAGCAACAAACGATGCTCTGAACGAATTATTTTCAAAATTCGGTTCAGTTGACTCGGCTAAAATCGTAATGGACAGAGACACTGGCCGTTCTAAAGGTTTTGGCTTTGTTGAGATGTCGACAGACGATCAAGCTGCAGCTGCTATTGATAAACTCAATGGTTCAGATATGGGCGGTCGTAATCTTGTTGTTAACGAAGCTCGTCCTATGGAGCCACGTACTGGTGGTTTCGGTGGCGGCCGTGGCGGCGATCGCGGTGGTGACCGTGGTGGACGCGGTGGTTTCGGTGGTGGCCGTGGTGGCGATCGCGGTGGTGACCGTGGTGGAAACCGTTGGTAATATCCAACTCTAAAAAAGTTAAAATTAAGGCCCTCGCAAGAGGGCCTTTTTTATTTCCCTTTCTCTCGTGATTGATGTTCTAATAGGCCCATGATTGGCCAAAAGCTCGTTAAAAATAATTTTCAATGGATTGATGTACACGAACCAGATGGTGAAGATTTTGATCGTCTCAATCAAGAGTTTTCTCTCCCTTATCTTTTAGTCCAAGACTGTTTACGACCTGAGCATTTACCGAAGTATGAGAAAAGTGAGGAGGGACACTTCCTCATGATGAGAAGTTTCGATTTAGACTCACAACCTCAGGATACTTCTGTCCAGGAACTCACACGCAAAATAGCTCTCTTTTTTACAGAAGATCGTTTGATCACAATTCACAGGGTTGAGCTAAATTATCTCAATAGAGTCAGTGAAAAAGCGAATAAGAATGATTATCCGCAGACTCTTAGCCAGCTCGTTCATCAGGTGATTTTATCAGTCATTAAAACCTATGAAGCTCCCATCCTGAATCTTCAGGATCTTTATGACAATTTCGAACACGAGATTCTCGCCAAGAAAAATGAGCATCTTTCCACGATACGTATTTATCACTTTCGCCGAAAACTTTTCGTGGTAAAACGACTTTTGAAACAAACCAACGATGCTCTTTATCACTCTCGAGATTTTTGGCAATACGACCAATCGATGTTACAAGATTTAAGAGAGAACTTAGACCAGCTTTATTTTCAGCTTGATGATATTTCGGTGAATTTTGATCACCTCTTTGAATTACATATTGCACTTAACGATCAACGCGCAAACGATGTGATGAAAATACTGACAGTTTTCTCGACCATTCTTCTTCCCTTAAATTTTATCGCATCATTTTATGGAATGAATTTCACTCATCTTCCAGGACTTAATTCTCACTGGGCGATTCTTGTTGTCAGCTCAAGCATGGGTTTTATTACACTTGCAGCATTTTGGTATTTCAAAAGAAAAGGTTGGTTTAAAACAGCCAGAGAGTAAGGAGTTTCTATGAACTATGTCTTAATTGTTTTTTTATTCCTACAGACAAATGTCTTTGCTCAGTCTATGAATCATTTAAGTAACAAAGATAAAATTACTTATTTTTTCCAAAATCTCACCAAAGACAAGCTTCATCTTGTAACTGAATTTTATCATCCTCAAGTCAAATTTATCGACCCGGTAGAAACTCTCGATTCTGCTGAAAAGATAAAAGCTTACTATGCCGGAATGTATAAAAACGTCAAAACGATTAAGTTCGACTTTTCCGAGTTTCATGAGGCCGGTAAAACAGTCGTAGCCGTCTGGACGATGACTTTAGAAACTGAAAAACTGAATTCAGGCAATCCCATTAAAGTTGATGGAAACTCTGTGATCACGTTTGATGAGCAGGGAAAAGCTATTTATCACAGAGATTATTTTGATATGGGCGCTTTCATCTATGAGCATGTTCCGGTGGTTGGGTATTTTGTACGAAAAATTAAATCTAAGATGAAATCGGAATAAAATGAAACGAGTCGAAAACCTTATCCCCTTAATTCGTCCTTTCTATAATGGTGATGATCCGGCCCACGACTGGCCTCATATAGGCCGAGTCGTCAAAAATGCGCAATCCATTGCTGAGGGAGAATCTGTTGATCTTGCCTGCTTACTTGCTTCTGTTTATTGCCATGACCTGGTGAATTTACCAAAAAATCATCCTGATCGCTCTAAGGCCTCAACCTTGGCCGCAGAAAAAGCTGCTCCTCTTCTGACCCTGGCCGGATTTTCACAAAAAGATATCGCAAAAATCCAGCAAGATATTATTGAGCACAGTTTTTCAAAAGGACTTAAACCTTCAAGCCTTGAAGCTGCGATTCTCCAAGATGCAGATCGTTTAGATGGATTAGGCGCAATCGGAGTCCTTCGTTGTGCCTCGGTAAATACGCAGATGAAGACCAAGTTCTATGATCCTATTGATCCTCTGAGCAAAAATCGAGCGCTTAATGATAAAGAATTTATGGTCGATCACTATTTTGTAAAACTCTTTAAATTGCCTGAACTCATGAATACTCCTAAGGCCAAAGCGATCGCACATGATCGTATTCAGTTTATGCAAAACTTTCTTGAAACTCTGATGCAAGAAATTAGGGACTAACTATGTGGATCATTCAATCTCAATACGGAAGTGAAAATTTTTATCAATCACTAGAGCAAGAATTAAATTCACTTATTTTGGGTGAACCCAATCTCACGGCCAATCTCGCCAACATCAGCTCTTGGCTTTTTCATGCCATCCCTCGCTTAAATTGGAGTGGTTTTTATCTTTGGAGTGAAAGTGATCAGGAATTGATTTTGGGCCCCTTCCAAGGGCTTCCTGCGTGTATAAGAATTAAGCCCGAAAGAGGAGTTTGTGGTAAGGCCTACACCACTGGTAAAACTCAATGTGTAGATGATGTTCACGCTTTTCCCGGTCATATTGCTTGCGACTCAGCCTCACGGTCAGAACTCGTTGTGCCTCTGATAAAAAACGGTCAAGTCATAGGAGTGCTCGATCTTGACTCTCCAGGGCCAGGAAGATTTAGTCCGAAAGATGCTGAGGAGCTAGAAAGAATAATGGCAAAGATTGTAGACAAAATATTTTAGGCAGCTTCAATCAGTTTGATATCATTTTGGAGTTGACGCTGATCTTCTTTTTTAAAGAATTGGTAGTATAAAAAAATAGCCGTAGCATAAAAGAAGGCAGCAGTAAAAAATGTTACGCCAAATGAATATTTCTCAATGATCATCCCACCCAGTCGAGTGCTGGTGTTATAGACCATATGATAAAAGAAGAGGATCATTGCCGAGGCAAAGACACATTCCTGCTCTTTTACATGCTCCATCTCAAACATAGACGTGATAGGACTCGACATATTCATGAGCATTCCTCTCATAAAAAAAGAACTTATCACCAAAATGATATTCGCCGTGAGCCCCATGGTAAGCATAAAAGGAATTGAAAGAGTTGCAGTCATTAGAATAAAGCGCAGGAGTGTCGTACGTTTGACTAGCATTGGGGTCATGAAAATACCGGCAAAAATAAACAACTGCAAAATGGCATAGGAAATGCCAATCGACTTCGTAGAAAATCCAAATTTTTCTTTTAAGTAAATATTCATAAATGGGACAATGAGTCCCCCACCAAAAGCAAAGCACAACTTGGGTATAATTAATTTCCCCATCATGATCCAGCTTTTTTGAGTGAATCCATGAAATCCATTTTTTACAAGGTGCGGACGATAGACATTTTTGATTTTCAAAAACATCAAGTTCGAACTAAAGACAATGCCCAAGGACATCATAATAGAACACCTATAAAGACCTGAAGAATCTAAACTTGGATAAAGAGAGCGCACGATTTCTGGTAAATATCCACCCAAAAGATATCCAAAAAGATGCGCCATCATATTGAAGCCGGAATTTAAACTAAAGAGGTGAACTCTTTGAACTGGACTAGAGTTTCTCAGATAAAAGGGTGAGACTGAAATGTTAAAAAGGGCCTGAGACATACTGGCGAGAAGGCCAAAAGCAAAAAGTAAGGACTCCGTCGTCGTCAACATTTGCATCGAATAAAAAATGGATGAGAGGACAAGTCCCGTCACTACTAGATTTTTGACGTGAAACTTTTCAATAAAAAAAGCCGCAGGCAGGGCCATAAATGAGATCCCTAAGCTAGTGGTGGAAATGAGATTTCCAATTGAGGATTCTCCAAAGCCTAGCTCTTTAAGGTAGAGATTAAACAGAAGTCCATAAATGGATAAACCAAAACCTTGGATAGCGTTGCCGGCCAAAAAATACTTAACGTTGGGTGAGAGTTGTTGAAAATGGGCATGATAACTTCGAACCATGGCCCATTATAGCTTGGGCCTTCATTTCAAGCTATCGGGCAAATTTCTCACGGTCGAAAATAACCAATTAAAACAATGAGTTAAGCAAAGCTTTCACCCAGGAAACAGGTCATTTTTACAAGCCCTGCGCAGCGAGTCAAAAAGTATGGTATGAATCCCTCACTTCGCTCAACCCAAGGATGCAATATGAAAGTTTCTGGAATTATCTTAGGTCTGGCCTGTCTTTCTTCTGCCGCATTTGCTAATGAAAATGGAACGATTAAAATTTACGATGCAGAATTTATTCCTCAAATTATTTCTCTCTTTAAACCAGGACGATTAGTCCTCGAAGATGGTCAAAAGAAAACATTGATTCTCCCTAAATCCGCTCGGGCCTTGAACTCAAACTTAGAGAAGGTCCGTGATTTCTACGCCGAAAAATTTGACCGTAAAAGTTGGGACAATAACGGCTCACCGATTTTAGCTTCTTTAAATGTGAATAAGTTTACGATATTTGATCTTTTAGGATCTCGCCAAAATGCCGCTTGGGCAAGAACACGTTTTGTGTTTGGGGCCGGAAGTAAAAAAGGACTGGATAATTTTGAAAATGCCCTCGATGTCGTAGGACATGAATATACTCATGCAGTCGTGCAAACAACTTCTAATTTAAAATATGAAGGCCAATCTGGTGCCCTGAATGAACACTTGGCAGACGTATTTGGAATTATCATTAATCAAATTCATAACAACCCGGCCAATCCTTATTTAATTGGCTCTACGGTCCTTTTTGGAAAATACAAAGAAAAAGCGCAAGCTCTCAGAGATATGATGGATCCAGCAAAAGGACTTTCACCTCAGCCTGGCCATATGGATGATCTGAAAAAACCTAAGTTTGCTAAGTACGGAGAAAATTGTGTAGCTGGTATGGATAACGATAATTGTGGAGTACATACTCTGAGTGGGATTCCAAACAAAATGGCAGCCCTGGTGATTTCGGCTTTAGGTCCTGAAGAATCATCAAAATTATTTTATAATGTCATGACCAAAAGACTGAAAGAGGACTCTAAATTTGCTGACTATAGACTCGCACTTTTAGAGGAATGTCAGTCCTTGAGCAGTGACACATGTGCCATCGTTGATGATGCACTCAAGGCCGTTGGTTTGAACTAGACTCCGGATTTACCGTAATTAGGAAGAACTCTGGCAGAAGGATCTGCCACGTTACAGTTGGCCCACTCTTTGTTCGGCATCCAGAAATCCTTAATCAAATGTGACTGTCCATGAAAATGCTTTTCAAAAATGTCTCGATACATCAGTGATTCCTTCGTAAAAGGTGTCCCATGCGGATACTTTTCTTTGGCATTGATCACGTCTTGATCTGAATACTTTCCTTCAGCAAATTCTTTTAAGTAATCCACCATCGAGTGCCCCACTGCATCTGAGAAGGCCGCTTTTTCACGCCACAGAATAGAATCGGGAAGTAATTTTTGACCTTCAAAGGCCTGACGAAGAATCCATTTACCCATTCCAGTGGTATTCATTTTAAACTCAGGATGAATCTCCATCACTGTGCGAACAAAATCCAAGTCCCCAAAAGGGACCCGGGCCTCAAGAGAGTTGGCGGCAATCGATCGATCTGCTCGTAGGACATCGTACAAATAAAGTTCGTCCACGCGTTTTTTGGCCTCTTGTTGAAACGCCTCAGGTGAAGGAGCAAAATCGGTGTACTTATAACCAAAAAGCTCATCGGAAATTTCACCCGTGAGAACCACTTTAATCTTGGTTTTTTCTCGAATGTATTTACAAACTAAGTACATGCCGATCGAAGCACGCACCGTCGTGATATCCCAAGTTTCAAGATGCCAAATAAGCTTATCTAAAACTCCTAGAGTATCATCTTTATTAAAATAAACTTCATGATGATCCGATTTAATGTAATCAGCAACAGTCCGAGCGTAATAAATATCAATCGGGTTATGATCGAGTCCCACGGAAAATGTGGTGATTGGTTTTTTCAGCACATTGGTCGCAATCGCACAAACTAGACTTGAATCAAGTCCACCTGAAAGAAGAAAGCCAACCGGAACATCAGCCACGAGGCGCTTTCTCACACCTTCAATAAGTTTTTCACGAATATCTTTAAGATGAGTCTCAAGATTTTTAGGACTATGATGAATCACTGTCGTGAGATCAATGTAAGCTTCAAATTTTTCCCCATCATAAAATTGTCCTGGAGGAAACGCTTCCACCCTCTCACAAAAAGGAGTGAGAACTTTTGCCTCAGAGGCAATCATAATTTTCTTTTCAGCTGTAAATCCATAAAAAAGCGGACGAATACCTATCGGATCTCTACCTGCAAGAAGTTTTTGTTTTTCATGATCCCATACCACCACAGCAAATTCCGCATCTAGCTGTTGGCACAGGCGCGCCATTCCGAGCTCTTTATACATGGGAACAAGGACTTCACAATCAGATTGAGATTTGAAGTGATAGGATTTTTCATAAATCGATTTTAATTTTTCGTAATTATACACTTCACCATTACAGGCAATGACATTTCCAGTTTTTTCATCTTGAAAGGGTTGATGACCCTTTTGCGTAGGATCCATGATCGCTAAACGGTGAAAACCAAAGGTCGCAGAACCTTGATCAATGCTTAAAATCTCTGAATCATCAGGACCTCGATGACGAAGCTCTTTAAAGACTTTTTCAAAATCTTTAAGTGATGAAGTGGCGCCGGCATAAGCGAGAAGTCCGCACATAAGATCTACCTCAGGCCCCTAGGAGAGATTTCCTTAGAAGAGGCTTGATTAATCTTAGCTTAGAATAAAGGGATCCCGAGGAGGGCCAAAATTGCCTAGCCTCGAATTTTAAATTTGAGCAAATCAGGAGTGGCCAGTTGTCGGGCACGGAGGCGTGCTGCCTTAAGGTAAAAAGGTCGGTCAGCTTTTTCTGTCACAAAGATGGGTGTTCCCACATACTCCGAGTTAAAGACGTTAATAATTTTAATACTTACATAATATGAATTGATGGAGGGAAGATAACCATATTCTTCGAGGGCCACAAACTGACCGGCCTTAGAGTCTCCAAGTGAGTCGATCTTGCTATGCTCACCTGCAAAGGCCGAAGAAGCCAAGCCCATGATCAAAATAAAAATTATTTTCATTAACATAAACACCTCTGAACTAAGGATGAGCAAGCTTGGGGCCAGCATAGATATAAGATTTCATACAGTTAGATCGTCTTAGCTGTCGTTATAATCTTGAGCCGACTAGCACTTAGACACACATGCAGGCTTCTCTTTCTTGATTCCAATTGATACCTTGGGCCCACCTCATCTTATATTTTTTTACGGGAGCTCGGTTTATGCATCCTTTTGAAACCCATATACGTAACGTTCCAGATTTTCCCAAGGCCGGAATTATCTTCAAAGATATCACTCCTCTACTGCAAGAGCGCTTTAACGAAGTGATTGAGGCCATGGCCAATCCACTCCCTTGGAATGAGATTGACTACGTGGTCGGAATTGAGTCGAGGGGTTTTATCTTAGGCGCGGCGATGGCCACTCTCAAAGGCAAAGGCTTCATTCCTGTTCGAAAAAAAGGCAAACTTCCACCGCCCGTCATCGCTGAATCCTACGCCCTCGAGTATGGGACAGACACCCTTGAAATGATCATCAATGAAAAACCAGGACGCGTGGTTCTGGTGGATGATGTTTTGGCCACGGGTGGGACCCTGAAGGCCGTGATGAATCTTTGCCAGAAGAACCAATTGGATGTGAAAGCACTCTCTCTTCTGATTAACCTGACTTTTTTAAATAAGTTTAAGGATGAAGGTCACCCGGTTCACTCTGTTCTGAATTACTAAACGCTTTTAATAAACCCAAAATCGATTACACTTTTAAGTATGTGGATCATTTTGGGTTTTCTTTTATCTATTCATGTTTTTGCTCTGGAATCTTTTGAGCGTCTAAAAGACGTCAAGATTCTGCGTGTTCTGGATAAAAACATCGTCTTTATTGATCACGGTCTTGAAGATGGCATCATGGTGAATGATCACGCTAAATTTTCTCAGGAATATTCAGGCTACTCTGCTCGGGCCATTTGCGTCAGGGCGAGCTCTAACGGCTCCTATTGGAAACTCTACCGCATTCCCTATGCAGAAACGATTTCAAAAGATCTTTCCTACACCCTCGTTGGAATTGCTGACCGGGAAATCCCTTTCCCTGTGGCCAAACTTCGCGATGAAACTCAGGATTTTACGGATCTAGAAAATCAAAAGAAAGTGGAAACTGGTCCAGATCCTTTCTCCATCAAAAGAGATTTACCAGAGCAATTGACTGAGCGAGATCTGATTGAAACTGTTGGTCCAGAAAAAAGAAAATTATTTGTAGAACAAGCACTCAATCACGATCAAATGCGCCGAGATTTAAAAGATTATCGGGCTTCGCTCTATGCTTCTCCTTTCACTCGTCAATCGATTAACAATGGTGAGAGCTATCGTGTAGGTGCACGAGCAGGCAATGTAGCCTCTAAGTATCGCCTTTCGGGTCAAATTGAACAACAACACACCCAATTGCAAGATCCTGTGACCAAAGATCAGGTGTTTTATCGCAGCACTTTCGCTCAGGCCCAATTCGTCATCCACCGCCTCAATCCTGGAATGTCTTCGCTGAGTCTTGTCAGTTTCAATTCTCAACATTTTAGTCGTTTCGGAACTCCCAAGTCTCATTGGCAAGTCGGCCCAATGGGTTTTACCTGGCATTTGTTTGAAAACAAGACGTGGGAATACTTTGATCTCAGCTACATCCCTCTCTATGACATGCGAACCACAGATGTTCTAGATGCTGCCGGCAACAAAAGTGAGACGAAGGTGAATGGTCTTCGCCATGGATTTCGCCTCGGGATGAAAAATCGTATCAACGAGAGAGTGAGTTTTGAAAATCTTTTTTGGGTGAGACCTTATCAGGACCTGGCGTCTTGGAAAGTAGAGACAGAGAATCTTAATCTCATGAATGATCTTAAATTAATTTTTAATCTCAGTGGAAATCTATTCTTTGATTACAACTTAATCTATCAGTACGATAAACTTTGGAAAACCCTAAGTGGGCTTCCTTCAAGCAACACCATCAACTCTGTGAATCTTCGTTACGATTTTGATCTTTAATCTCGAGAGAAATGAACTAAAAACTCCACATTACCGTTTTTGCCTTCAATAGGTGAGAGGAATGTTTGGTGATGAAGCCACCCATGAGATTGAGCAAAACTGATCACTTCGCTTAAAATTTCTTGGCGAATACGCTCATCCTTAACCACTCCATCCTTGGGTAGTCTTTCAACCCCAGCTTCAAATTGCGGTTTCACGAGTGCCATTAAGTGAGCCTTTGGCCTCAAAAGGTTTTTAACTTGTTCTAAAACTTTGGTGATGGAAATAAAGGAGAGATCCATCACGGCCCCATCGGCCAACTCTGGCAGTTGACTGAGCTCTCTAATGTTCACCCCTTCCATGTTGATGACTCGTGGATCTTGTCGAAGTTTTAAGGCAAGCTGATCATGTCCTACATCAATGGCGTAAACTTTTTTCGCTCCATTTTGTAGCAAGACTTCAGTAAAACCTCCGGTGCTGGCCCCCACATCAAGAAAGACAAGATCTTTCACAGCAAGCTTAAATTCATTGATGGCCTTTTCTAACTTAAAGGCGCCGCGGCCAACAAAAAGAGGGACTTGAATCTCAATTTTGTCATTAGCACTGATGAGCTCAGAAGCTTTTTTCAAAACGAGTCCGTTCACGAGCACGTCACCTTTCTCAATCAAGCTTTTGGCCTGAGAACGGGAGGAAACAAGCTTTAAGTCTGCAAGAATTTTATCGGCGCGCTCTTTCACAATTCTACTTCACCTTCAAAACAACGAACCACTTCACCGGAATAAAAAACTTTTTCGCCTAGGGATACCACATGATCTCCCCCCTTGGTGTGAAGCTTTAGATCTGCTGACCAACCCAACCAATAAGAAAGTGCGAGCGCGGTTGCCGTGAGGCCCGTGCCGCAAGAATAAGTTTCATCCTCTACTCCACGCTCATAAGTACGAGCATAGGCCGATTTTGAATGTTCGTTTTTGATTTCAACAAATGTTACATTCGTACCCTTGGGAAAGAGCGGGTGGAAGCGATAGAAAGATCCTTCTTTTTTGACATCGATGGATTTCACATCCTGAACTAAAAATACCAAATGAGGAACACCTGTATTGATATAAAAAGACTTTGGATAAGTTTTAAATTCAGAAAGATCAAAAAGATTCTTCTCCTTGATCTCTGACATTTCGAGAGCAAAACTCTGTCCTTTCCTAAAAACTGGATAGACGGCATGCATGGTCTCAATCAGGTAAGAATCTTTTTTATCAGTGCGAGTATAATCAAAGTAAGTCGCCAGGCACCTGAGTCCGTTCCCGCACATTTCAGCTTCAGATCCATCGGCATTGAAGATCCGCATCCGAGCATCGGCCTTGGTGGAAGTCCCAAGGATCATCACACCATCGGCCCCAATACCAAAATGGCGATGGCATAGGCGAACAATCAACTCAGGATTAAGGGTCAGGCCCTCCCTAAAAATGATGAAGTCATTGCCATTTCCCGAATATTTCACAAAAGAAACCTTACTCATAGGAGCAGTATAGGCCAGGAAAGAGGACGCGTCAAAAAGATTGCCTTGAGTCTTTCTTGGCAGAAAATCTCACTTCAAGTACATTAAATATTCCTTTAAGGGACTATAGCTCAATTGGTTAGAGCTCCCGGCTCATAACCGGGTGGTTACAGGTTCAAGTCCTGTTAGTCCCACCACTTTCCATTAATGTTCCTACCTATGACCTTAGTCAGGGCGAAATGGACGTTCATCTTCTATTATCAGTTCAGTGTCGGTCCTAATCGCTTCACATTTCATAAGGTTTCGATGAAAAAATTTGCTGATCAAATCCTACATGATCAACGTGAAAAAATTTTAGATCGATGGCAAAAAAGGGCCTACCAAGAAGTAGCAGCTTCCCTTCATCAAACCTCACTCGCTCTTAAAAACTCGATGCTAGATTTCCTCATCCAAATTGAAGGCGAACTTAAAAATATCCGAGATATAAAACCTGATTCAGCAGCTTCTCCTGAATTTGGTCTCGGTCATGGCGTCATCCGGGCCAGTACCGTGAATTATTCCATAGACCAGGTGATCTATGAGTACCATATTTTGCGAGAAGTCCTTTTTACCATTTTGGAAGAAGAAAAAGCGCTCTCAGTCCAAGAGCGTAATCTCATCCTCAGTATGATCGAACAGGCCGCCAATCACTCTGCCACGAGCTTTTCAGATACACTCAGACAAATTCGGGAAGGGTTTATCTCTGCACTCACTCATGATTTAAGAACTCCTGTCACCTCATCTATGATGAGTGCCGAGATGATTATTCGAAAATCTGAAGATAAAGACTATTGCATTAAAGCCTCTAACACCATTATCAAAAACATGATTCGTTTGGATAAAATGATTAATGAACTTCTCGATGCCAGTCGTCTTGGTGCCGGAGAAAAATTAGAACTTAAATTTTCCATGATTGATCTCAACCATATCATTAGTCAGATCATTACAAGTTCTCAGCTTCAATTTGGAACTCGCTTTGTTTTTCACTCATCAGGACCGGTCAGCGGTGTTTGGAGTGAAGAGGGTTTGAAAAGAGTGGTAGAAAATATCCTAAGCAATGCTATCAAATATAGCTTTCCCAAAACCCCAATTGTCATCACTCTTACGCAAGATGAAACTTTCGCGTGGATAAAAATTCAAAACCAGGGCGAGCCCATCACTCCAGAAAATCAAAAAATTATTTTTCAGCAGTACAGGCGAATTCCCAATACACAAAACCAAAGGGGATGGGGCCTTGGACTTTTAGTCGTTAAAGGGATTGTAGAGGCCCATGAGGGGAACATTTTTTTAGAAAGTAGTCAGGAACAAGGCACTATCTTTACAGTCAAGATTCCCTTTAAAAGAAGGCCATTGTTGAATATTTGAGTCTTATTCGGTTTTGGAGACAGGAGCTGGGTGATGACCGGTGATACTGAGAGATCCATCCGCTTCGAGGATCGCGACTTCCACATCTGCCAGATGGTGGAATCCTTGTTTGCGCAAAAGAATTCTCAGTTCACTTTCACTGATAAATTCTTTGCTTATATTTTCTGAGATAATTTTTCCCTTATGGACTAAAAGTCGCGGAGTTCCCTCGAAAATATTTCTAACCAAGCGACTCTTAAAAGTAAGGAAAGTCATGAGGGCACTTGTTCCGATGAGGACAGCAGCAAGAAAAAGACCGGCCGTAAGAGAATTGTCTCCCCCATTCATAGCATTTTGTACGGCATTACTAATTAAAAGAAGGGCCACAAACTCAGTCGCTTCCATCTGCCCCATTTGTCTTTTTCCAGCAATTCGAAGAAGCAAAAGAACGCAGAGATAGACCACCACGGCCCGTATGAATAAATTCCATAATGGAATATCAGTGAAAAAAAGTTTGTCCATAAGTCAGCAACTCACTTCAGTCTGATGAATTCTTTCACTCGACCAAGGCTGCCGAAATCTTTTCCAGATTCTTTATTGAGGAGATGACCACTGTAGATCTTCACTTCTATACCGCAGTCATCGTCTTGAATCGCCTTAGCAAGAGTCATTTTTGACCCTTCAGCGACAATGGATTTAGCTTTGATTTTGATCTCTAATTTTGAATCAGTATCCGATAGATTTTTTGGGAGTAAAGCTTTTACTTCAACTTTGTCTTCTTCAATTCCTAGGTCCTCAAGTTTTGAAATAATCAAACTTCTAGATCTCTCGACTAGTGAATTTAGTTTTTCTTTCCCATCGGCCGATTTGAGAAAATCGTTTACATCACAACTGACTGAAGCTGTGGCCCCAAAACTGATGATCGAAATAAAGAGAAACAGAAACGATTTCATAGAACTCCTTCTCACCAAGATCTAAGCAAACCCTTTGCCAAAAAGACTCTCTCTAAACCACTGAAATACCATTCTATTCTGTCGATTTTCCAACAGCTTGTCTGGCCTTTTGACGGCCAGATGTTTAACGACGACTATTCCTTCCTGAACGTCTTTCCCCTCTTCGCTCGAGAATACGCTCTGCTCGCCCCTGAGTTTGTCTCAGAGGGGCTCCCTGTCTAAGTTCCCGGCGCAAGCGTCGGCGCTCCAAGCGGCGGGCCTTGATCTCCTCTCTTCTGGCAAAACCTGGATGGTTCTGGAATTTTAAGCGGAACTGGCGGCGAGAAAACTGATGGGCCCGACGATTAAAACGAAACCCCTCATTGGCCTTAACGATCTCAGGGACAAAGGTTTGGACATAGGGAGAACTTACCTCAACCTCACCTTCAACCACATCCAAATCCACATCTGCTTCCGTTTCTGAGACTTCAAACTCGGTCCCGCGCACACCAATGACAACATCTCTGGCCGAGATTTTTTGATCGACTTTAAGATCCTTGTCTTTGTTAATTTGCATCCGGATCATCCCAGTCACAAAATCTATCACAGCGGTATTTTCCTCTACACCATTCTCCTCTTTGGACTGATTCAAAACTAACTTGACTCGAGAGTTCTTGGCCAAGCTCATTTGGGAAGCGGGAAAAATCTCAGTTAAAACAACTGAACCTTGAGAGAAAAGCTCATCTCCTTCATCGAGACTCATATCTGGAGTTAAAATAATTTTTTTCTCTGCCCGTATGAGGTAAGCATCCTGAGCACCTATTAATTTAGTGACCTTGCCGATCTCTGCGTGAGCCAAAGAGCAAGCAAACAAGAAAGCCAACCAAAGTCCACGCATGGTGATTCCTAGAAAAAGAAGATAAAATTATTTTGACTCTAGATTTTGAGTAAGACAACTAAATCTATAGGGAGAAAGGAAGCCTTTTAGTCAGCGGCTTCTAGAAAATCAGTTCCATCCCATGGGAAAATCGAAATCTTGGTATAATCCATAGGAGTCGGTTCACCTAAATGGAAAAACATACGGGCAACAAATTGGTCTTGAAAAGTCCTAGCAGATCCAACGCTCGTCGTCTGGTTTAAGACTCCAAAAGGTATTTTCCCATCAATGAGCAATACTCCGGCCAGGGTAGAAGCGTGCATAAGAGTTCCAGTTTTAGAAATAACTGCCTGATGAGTTTCGGGTTGGTTCATAAACCGCGTCCTAAATGAACCCAGGTCTTTACCACCGTTAACAGCAACAACATCACTTAACTCAAGATTATGGGCCTTCAAACTTTTCATTAAGAGCTCAATGACTTTGGTGACCATCCGGCAGGAAGCGAGATTATCCAAACGATTGCTCGCCGTTTTTATCGGAAGTCCGGATCCCGTGTGGATTTGGTACGAACTTTTTTCAATACCGGCCTCGGCCATCACCTGATCAAAACTTTTTATTTGGGCAGCTTCATTATAAACATTTTGGGCAACATAGTTTTTGGACATGACATTCATCGCTTTTAACAGGTCATGAAAAGGTCTCGATTTATGAATAAACACAGTCGCATTCAATTGAGATAAAGGATTCACTTCACTTATTCCAACTGTTGTCGCTGTCAAGCTTGGGATTTGGCGTGGATTGAGTTCTATGCCCTCTTCTTTAGCAAAGTTTACCGCGGTCAACCATTTCTCCTTAATCAGCGCCTGGGCCTTGCCAGAAAAATAGGTTTTTAGTCGGTCCTGAGTAATCACGGGAGTCACATTTAGATGTGCTTCCAATGCCACATCATAAAAATGAAATTGCGAATCGAAAGTGATCGACTTGAAAGTTTTGTAGCCAAGATCATTCAATGCCTGCATCAATAATAATAATTTCTCTTCTTCAAAATAGGGATCTCTGGCCCCCGCGATATGCAGACGATCACCTAGAATAAAGATTTTCGTGTCAAAAGTTTTATTGAGATCCAAAGTTTGTGAGGCAAAATAGGTAGAGAGAAGTTTCGTGACAGAAGCTATTCGCTGAAGCTTATCCACTTGATAGCCATGAATGCCAGATTGATCTTGGTAACAATAGGCCTGTTCGGCCAGGGGACTTAGACCACTCTTGGGAATCATACTTTTAAAGTCACTCAGAAGACCAGCATGGTCCTGCGCCAGAGCACCAAAAGAGATAAGAGCAAGGGCGAAAAGCATTTTCTTCATGATGTCCTCTTCAATCTCGAACAAGAACAGGCTCCTTTTCGGGAGCCTGATTCATAAATTAATTATTTAAGAAATAGGTTGGAGGGAAATTTCCGTCAGTATCATCATAGGGAACCATCTGAACATCTAATTCCTTGTACTGAAGAATACGGCTCGGTTGATAATTGAATCTCATAAAAGGAAGAGCTTCATGAGATCCATCAGTCAACAGTGAAAAACCATTTGTCTTATACTTCGGAGTCCCTTGAATCGTATCAGTCGACGGGTCATACATTTTGCTCGCATATGGATGATTTTGATAATAAGACTTCATTTGATTTTGAACCAAATACGGTCTAATCACATCGTCCATTGTTTTACCAGCTGGGATGTTCACGGCAGATGGAATACTATAATACTTCACATCCACGACTTCTTTTTTTCCATCATTATTGATATCAGCAACATCAAAATAATTCAGAATCGTAAGTTTTACTTTTCCAAGATCTTTTTGACGTCTTGGAAGAATATTTCTCAGCTCAATAAGATCGGAGGAGTCCATGCGCTGACAACCGTGCGATACATATCCTCTTCTTAAGTACCATACATCTAGAGGTTCAAAGTTTGTGATAGGTCCATGAAATGCAACTCCTGATGGCTCAATAAGGATAAATGGAAGCCCACCAAATTCGTCATCCCACTTATCTGACCACCAACGGGCCTCAACAGATCCTGAAGGCATGAGTGTACGAACTTGCTCTCTTGGCTGGTCAAATGGTCCAGCAGTCGTGGCAGCAATAGGATAAACAAATGTTAAAAAGCCAACAAAGCCAGATTTAGCCGAAGATGGAGTGAATACAGAACTATAATGCTGTTGAAAAAGTTTTTGTGAATTCCCCTTTGAGATTAAACTGTCACGCAATTTATTATCTGCTTTTACCTGTTCAGGAGTGAGGGAATTGTTGTTGAAAAAATAGCGTAATATCGCCATGCTGATCGCTTGGTGATATTCGTCAACTTTACCATTTTTGATCAATGAATTGGCATTACGTTTATTATTATAAACTTCAACACCACGATTTTCTAAAACGTGGGAAGAGTATTGTCCTGCGATCTTTGCCCAGGCAATACTTGTATCTCTCGTCGCAAGTGATTCTAGCTTTATCAGAGGATGCAATTCAAACTTCTGATCACCAAGAGTACTATCAATTTGCTCCCAACGACGGTAGAGATGGGCTGCGAAATCATCAATTTTTGCCTGAGTCATCCAGCCTGTTGCCCTCATGGTTAAACTCATCTTAGACGTCGTGAGTTCTAATTCCTCTCCTTCAAATTTAGGAGCTGTTCCGACATATAAATAACGACCCACATGAGCATTACTTTTCAATGGAGTATTCGTACGTTCATGGGGCATTGGCCCTAGCATTTCATTGGTATTGGCCATCGTGAGCGTGGAAAATGCCAGCATTGAAGCCAGCATCAGTTGTGAAGTTTTTTTCATCATTGTCCCCCCGAAGAATTTAGAGGATATCAAGCAAGAATCTTGCCAGATCGATATGACTGAATATTAGGAAGTTAAAATCAGAGGGTGTCTAATTTTTGGACAGTAATTCAAAGAAGTGTGTAAAAGATTTACTTACGGCATGGGCCGGTTCAACGCTCCCTCCACCATGCAATCTTAAAAACAGGGCCCCCATCATCACCAGCCTGTGATCTTCTGGAAACTTTAAGTTTCTTTCTTGAGTGTGAATGACTTTCTGACCTTGAATCCACAGGCTGGCCTGATCAGTAGACGCTTGAATGCCATAAGCAGAAAGTAGTTTCACGATTTCATGTAAACGATCGCTCTCTTTGTGAACCAAATTTTGAATGCCTTTTAATTCATGATGGCCTTCAATGTGGGCCAAATAAAACGCTAAGGTTGGAACAAGATCCAAACAATCTGAACAATCAAAAAGGACATCTTTGACCTTTATTCCAGGCGTAACGGTTATCCCGTTTTCATCCTGGTCAATGGCCTGCATGGATTGTAGTAACTGAAAGTATTTTGAGTCGGCCTGAAAAGGATCGACAAAAAGACCTGGAAAAAAAATGTTTTGCCTCAGGGCCCCAAACGCTAAAGGATAACTGGCACTGCTCCAGTCTAGAGGGACAACATACTCTTGATGAACTTTAAAATGATCAATCATCGACTGAGTCATTTTCCAATAACTAAGTGAGCTTTCCAAGTTTCTAGGTTGAATCGTGACTGACTCAAAAGCATAGGCCAGTTGGAGTCCAGAAGCATACTGAGTGGTACGTGAACAATCCACGTCAATGACTTGGTCAGGTTGAATGGGCCCTTGAATAAAAAGTTCCTGACCAGTAAGACTCACTTGAGCGCCAAGCTCTCTGGCCAAGTTCATAAATTCATCCC
Organism: Bacteriovoracaceae bacterium; assembly: GCA_947448495.1. Taxonomy (GTDB): domain Bacteria; phylum Bdellovibrionota; class Bacteriovoracia; order Bacteriovoracales; family Bacteriovoracaceae; genus Peredibacter. Next base: position 24,344 of record CANFNX010000014.1, read on the forward strand.
AAGGTCGATCTTTCAATCGGTTCCCCAAAATTAATTTGTAGGGGGCAGACCCTCTTAAAAGTAAACAGGCCAGAAACCTTGCTGTGGTTCCCCCTTCACCTACATTTATTGTTGCACCAAGATCTTTTTCGCATTGAGGAAATTGTCCTACCACACGAGCTTCATCGCCCTTCAGCTGGATATCAAGCCCTATTTCTCTGAGCCCTTGAATTAAAAAAGTGACATCTGTCGCCTCCGAGAGATTCTTTAGAACAATATTCTCCTCTCTGAGAGCTGCTAAAATCAGGGCACGGTTGGCATAGGACTTAGATGAGGGAAGATAAATCGTAGAAGGCAATGGCCCAGGTTTAACGCTGAAATTTTTCATGTGCCTCTAACAGCTGAAAGAACTCAACCATTCTCATATTTTGAATCAGACATTTTCCGGGGGTACTGACTAAGACTAGCCTAATGCTATCTTGAGTTTTTTTCTTATCCTGCCCGAGATAAAGCTTAAAGAGCTCTTTATTGAATTGTGGATAAAAATCGAGATCCAATTTTTCTTTAGGCAGAGAAAGTTGCTCCACCATCATCATCCAATCTTTCAATAAATGATTCAGCTGAAAAACTTCAAATAAATATTTCATTCCCATGGCAACTGCTAGTCCATGAGGAATGCCCAGCTGAAATTCAAAAGCATGACCTAAGGTGTGTCCAAGATTAAGAAAAATTCTTTCTCCCTCTTCTTTGAAGTCGCGAGTCACGACATCATGCTTAAAATCGGCGCAAGCGATTGCCAGCGAATGAAGATTTGTTCCATTTTTTATGGCGGTATAAATAGCTGAAGAGAGAAATCCATACTTGAGAATTTCACCTTTCCCGGAAATAACCTCAGATTCGGATAAGGTGAGTAAGAAATCATCACAGATCACAATCTCAGCAGGAGCATGAAAGGCCCCAAGAAGGTTTTTTCCCTGGATTGTATTGACTCCAACTTTGCCACCGATTGATGCATCCACCATTCCTAAGAGGGTTGTCGGAATAGCGATCCAAGAAAGTCCACGTAAAAGAGTTGCAGCTACAAAACCACCAAGATCAGTCGTCGCTCCGCCACCCATAACTACTAAAGTGGCCGTTCTCGTGATCCCTTTTTCCAACAAAAAGCTCGTTATCTCTTGATAGTGCTGCAAGTTTTTTTCTTCTTCAGGGGATTGAATCCAGAAAACAGTCTCAAGCGATTTGATCCAATCGGGTAAGTGAGGTTTTACTTTGACGTCAATGACGGCAAAAAACGTGCCTTGGGACGCGCTCAGCTTTTCAAAAAGGTCTGAAATTGGCATATATTGGGGACGTGAATTCATATCTTCTATTATGGTCTTAAAGCTAAGGAAAATGAAGTGACTGCAGAAAGCTTTTTAAAATTAAAAGAGTTTGATTCTCTGGAAAAGATGAAACTTCATCATCAAAAGCAAATTCAAGAACAAGAAGAGCGCCTAAGCCTCTTAAATAACAAGAAACAAGAGAAACTCAACTCTCAAAAACAGCTTCTCAACGATCTTCATGCCCTAGAGCAGCAGTATTTTGAATCAGAGAAAAAACTCAAAACGGCAGAGGCTCAGGCCTCTGGCTTAAGAGACATAGGTGCAGATGAGAGCAAGATTCAACAATTTCAATCTGACGCCGCTAAATTAGAAAATGAGCTTTTTGGCCTCTTAGAGCAAACCGAACAAATTCAACAAGAATTAAACGAAGCTAAAACCTTTCTGTCGGGACTCGAGAAAACCATCTTGGAAATTGATACTGAGGTGAGTGGAGAAAGAGAGGAGCATCAAAAGGCTATCGCCCAACTCGATCTGCGTCTGGTCCTCATTAAGGAAGAGCTCCCCACTGACTTTAGGGAAGCCTTGGAGAAGACACTCAAAAAGAAACTAGCGATTGGTCCCTTTACCAGAATTGAAAATGGCAGTTGTTATTTTTGTCGTTATAAAATTTCGCGAGTTGAAGAATCAGAAATTGATATGCAAAAAATGCTTAAGCACTGCCCTCAGTGCACTCGGATTTTTCTCCCCTACGGGGCCAGTTAGCGGTAAATGATGGCCTGTGAAACGTTAAGCTGTTGTTGGCCCATCTGAGGATACATATTGCCTGGATTATAATTTCCAATTTGAACTTGCACATATCCCCCTTGAACCGATCCACCTTGTGGATAACCCGGTTGAGCATAACCGCTGGCCAATGACCCGGTGATTCGAGCGCGATACTTATAAACACCATTGACCTGTAAGGGAGGAATTCCCTGAAGTTGGGCCTGCTGAAACGCCATGCTCATCACGGAATAAGAATTCTGAGTTACAGAATAGGTCTGACTCCCGACTTCTACATTTCCCGTTTGAGCATTAATCAGAGCTTCCATCGTCGTCACTTTATAAGGATCAGAGGAGAATGTTTGGTTCCCAGTGCTCTCATTATTTTTCCCACAGGAGATGAGACCCAAAAGTAAGGTCATAAAAATGAATGTAAGCAATGAATGCATAAAGACTCCTCTTAGTGGTCTTATCGGATTTTCTAGGAAAGACTGTAAATTCCTTCAGAACTCCACATATTAGGCGCTTGGCCCTCTTGCCCACCCTCCTAGACCTTAGTATAGTGGGCCTACCGAGATCAGGGGACTATCGCCGCCGCAAGGGGGAGGAAAGTCCGGACACCAGAGAGCATCGTAGCGGGTAACGCCCGTCCGTCGTGAGGCGAGGACAAGTGCAACAGAAAGTATGTATGGCGTGAGGAAACTCACGTGCGTAGTGAAACCAGGTAAACTCTACGAGGTGCAAGCCCAAATAGGTGAGCGTTGATTCTGCTCGCGGAGCTCACGGGTTGGGTGCTTGAATCTTGAGGCAACTCAAGGTCTAGAGGAATGATAGTTTAATACAGAATCCGGCTTATTCCTGATCTCGGTTTTTTGTTCAAACATTTGATAGCGTCCAACCTTCATTCAGTTTAATTCCATTAAGTCCTTGAATCCTTTTCTCAGTAACCCCCGTTAATTTGGCACATCAGTTGCAAATGACATTGATTCAAACAGGAGACATGCATGAAAAAATTAATCGCGGTTGGCCTACTATCTCTATTTACGTTGAATGCTTTTGCTGATTTCTCTCTTTCCTGTCCCGAAATTTATGTGCGAACCGTGAATGCGAAAGAAAAAAGCCGAGAGAAAGCCCATCGCGTGGCAAATGAAATGAATACAACCGTTTTTGTAAGCGCGTTTGTAAATCCCGTATTATTTTTGTCTTTAGCAGGAACAACTGTAGGGCTTGAACTCTATTCGGCCTCATCTTCACGTGAAGAAAAAGTCACACGACTGATGAATGAAGGGGATAAGCATCTGCTCAAGCTCACCAAAAAATTGCAAAAAAATATTAGCCCAGACATATCAAAAGAAGAGGTATTGGATTTAGTGCGTGAGGGCTTAAACTCAGGACTTTTTTGTCAAAAGTTTCCTCATCTTTATTCGCTCAAAGAGATGAAACAGCATCTTGAAATCAGTTTAAAAGCAAAATACTCACACTAATAATTTAATTGCTTTATAACTTGCGGTAGAGAGATTGGCCTCTTCGTCAATCTCTCTCCACTCAGTCTTTAACTCAAATCCAAAACGCTTCAGATCATCAGCTGAGCACTCCATGATAAAATTGATAATGGAATACTTGGTAATACCAGTCTTATAAGTTTTCAAATTCTCTTTGATAGCCTTTTTACTTTTAGGATATTGCTTGATCGACACATCAGTGGTCGAGAGAACAAGAGTTGGCACTTCATACTGGCCGGCCAGCCATTCTTTTTCTGACTTCTTATAAACAAGAATTTTATTTTTCTTCATCACTATCAAACGCAGGAGTTTTAGCTCGTGCTCAACCACAGCTTTCTTCGTTTCATTTTTTTGAACTGGGTACTTCAGAGGGTTCCCATCAGTAAAGGCGATGCAATTGTCTTTCAATGGGCACAATTCACAACTGGCCTTACGGGCCTGACAAAAGGTGCGGCCCAAATCCATCAGCGCTTCATTTAACTCTCGATAAGATAAGCCTTTTAAGTGAAAAATTTTTTTGTCCTGAAAGAGTTGCATGATATTTTTTTGCAACTTCAGTCCTTTTTCTTCTTTGATTCCATAGAGACGAGCGATCACTCGCTCGAGATTCGCATCCACGGCAAGACCAGGTTGGTCCAGACCGATAGCGACTAAGGCGTGTGAGGTATAGGGCCCGATACCTGAAATCTTCATCAGCTCCTCGGTTTGATGAGGAAACTTGCCCTGATGCTGATGAACAATAGCTTCAGCAATTTTTTTTAAACTTCTCGCCCGGCGATAATACCCAAGACCTTTCCAGGCCACGAGCAGCTCTTCTTCACTTGCTAGGGCAAGGCTCTTTAAATCTGGAAAGCGAAGCAAGAATCTTTCAAAATGATTTTTTACCGTACCAACTGTGGTTTGCTGGAGCATGATCTCTGAGACCAAAGTCTTATAGAGAGTTCGATTTTTTCTCCAAGGCAAATCTGGAATTTCGGTTTTTGACCATTGAATGAGTTTTTTTAGATTCATGGGGTGATTGTGAAATGACTAGGAGTTATTGGCAAGACTTAGCGACAGGCCTTTTCTAAATCGTCCACCATGTCGAGGAGTTGTGCAGCGACAAGCGGGTCCTTATCGCCTCTGAATTTGCCGTGTTTACTTTCAATATAGTCAGCAAATTCTTTATTGAACTCATAAATATCGGTAATAAGGACCAGCGTCTTCGCCTCAGATCGCTCAATCCAGTCTATCAGCCTCTTCGTATCGTTAAGGCCAACATTATTACAAAGGGCATCTATTGACCCCGCTTGTTTAATCGTTGTGTCGTACATCATGACATTCACTTTTTGATTAAAGCCACAGGTTTTATCCAATCTGGTCATTAGGCTTTTGCGATAGCATCCACCCTCTTTATCCGAAAAGTCCATTTCACGCATGGAGGAGCTGGTGTCAATCCAGAGATCTAATTTCGTATTAACTTTAGCTGCTTCCTTTTTGGCCTTGCCACAAAAAATATCAAAGAAGTTTTTAGGATCGCAATCTATCAGATCTCGCTCCACACTTTTTGCAGGTGGTATGGCCGGCCCTTTTTCTTCACTCACTTTAGACGTATCCACTTCTGCTGAGTCATCATCTTTTTTATACAGACCATATTGAGGATCAAAACAATACTCACCCATTTGCTGGCATTCTAGCTCGGCAGTGAGTGACCGATAGACGTAAGGTTTTTCTTTCACATAATCTTGAATCGCAGCTTTTTTATGGGCCGATAAAAACCACACCTCAATATTCTGAGGAGTTGCCATCGCAATGGAACTTAACAAAAAAATAGTGACGAGATGAAAAATCAAAATTCCACATTCCTTTGGCGAAAATAGCGAAATATTGCATCTCCTAAATCCACCACTAAGTCTCGGTCATTGCCATCAAGATTTAAAAAATCATTCAGATAGGCTTTTTGACGAGGAGAAAGAGTTTCTAATTTATCTTTCAAGGTTACTTCCGTGCGGGTTTTGGCCACAGGGTTCTCACCAAAGGGCATCTGTTGTTTGCGGCCAGCAATATTGATGGAGGCGTTGGTTCTTGTTTTCGCATCCGTTGGTCGAGCTGCCGCCTCTGCAGAGTCCTGCTTCTGATCGGCAGTTTTTTGATCTTTATAAAATTGCACTAATCGCTTGAGGGTTTCAGTGGAGTCTTCTTCCACCCCATCAATGATTTCATGAAGTGGAATATTTAATGTTGCAATAATATTTGCAACTAGTTGTTCATCCACGGAACTGGCCCGCAAATTAAAAAAGCGACTCATGGTAGAGATTCCCACATTCGTCATCTCAGCTAAATCCTGCTGAGTCAAACTTCCTCTCAGTTGCATATATTTTCGAACGACGGCGATAAAATTTTCAAGAAAGTCTTTGTGGAAGCGGATCATAAGCTACCCCTTTGGATTCCTTATCGGATTGCAAAATAATTCCTTGATGCAATTTTATTTCTTGACGCAAATTGCCAAATAGTATATTATTGCACTCAGGAAACGAAAAGGTCGGAGGGGACCATGATCACACAAACACTTGAAATGACTCAAGAAGATCACACGGCGAGCTACCTGTTGATTAAGGACGAACACTTAGCTTCGCTCGTTATTTCCTCCCAAACCTTAGCTGGCTCCAGAGTTCTTATGAGCACCTACCAGCAAGTGGTTTTCTCCGACTGTGTTTTCTATGGTGTTGAATTTCAAGGAGATAGCTTTGAAAATTGCATCTTTGAAAATTGCACCTTCGAATTTTCTCATTTTAGAAAGTGTAACTTTCATAATTGCAGCTTTGCTCATTGCACTTGGAAAGCTTCATCTACCCATCAAACGACTTATGTGAACTGTCAGCTCGATAGCACCCTCACCCAATTGACTGAGGCCCATGCTAGGACAAGCGACTTCACATTGGATTACGAATATCAAATTGCCTGTTAAAGGGGGTGATATGAATCTTGGAATTTATGCACTAACACTTATGATAAACATCTTCGGTCTGACCTGTCTCATTAAGGCCTTGGGAACTTGGTCAGGCGGTTGAGTTCTACCCAAATCACCTAACACTTCAGCGCGAGAGGTGTTAGGTTTTTTTACAGGCCGTAGGTTTTATAGCCTTTATCCTTTTCATCCCCACACTTTCTGAGAGCTTACTACAATCAAGCATTCCCATCTCAAAGGACACTTATGAAAGCTCTTTTGCTCTTCTCCTTGTTATTAACTAGTTCTGCATTTGCTCAAGACTTATTTGTGATTAAAAAAAGTCTGCATCCAAAAAATGTTCTTCATTTTAAGGCGAATGTTCAAAACTGCAAGCTCGGCTCACCAGCGGTAAGTGCTTATTGGATTATGGGAGAAGATGATGGGCATGTGGAAGGATTGAGTTCAAAAGAAAAATCTTATTTTCAGCCAAAACTGACCTATACAAAAGAGACTGAGGCCGATTTTGGCATCGGCGCGATGGAAGAGATGGGAAGCAAAATTCCTGATCAAAGTATCAGAGTCCGTCTAGAAAATTGTAAAGCAAAGGCTTACCTTGAAATCAACAATAGTGAAGTAGCTTTGAGCGAGATCTATGTCGACGTAAATTTCATGATGTCCGTGAACTATATGAATATTTCTGGCCAAGGCCCTAACGGTGCCAAGGTTTCCAAGAAAATTAACAATTAACCATCAATGATTTTTGTCTTGGCCGGTGGAGTAAATTCAAAATGCTTCGCCGGAAAAGACACTTCTTCTTTTAGTTCCAAAAACTTCAACTTCACTTTTCTTCCATCAGCATAAACGAGTGTCATACGATCAAATTCACTCATCTTTTGAACCAGTTTTGCCTCTTTATCAGCATGAAAAGTGACTTCTTTAAGCGTTAATTCTTTCTGAACAGTTTTGACAAAACTCAATATAAGATCATTTCCTACATACTTAAACGTAAAGAGCTTCGAACCTTCAATTCCATTTTTTACGGAATCTAAAAATTTCGTAAGTGGAAGTTTAGACGATTTCTGAATGGTCACCTGGCCCTGCTCCCCCTCTAAAAAAGGAGGAACATAGTACCAACTCTTCTGAGGATTACTGACAAAAGAAGAGGGATTGGGAGAGGTGATGTCAAAGCGAATATGACCAGGAAATTTATAATCGATTTTCCCAAAGCTTTTTTTCTCTTTCCCAGTCGCCATGGAGATGATGCTTTCTTCAAAATGAGCAGAGAAAGTAGAGGGTACAAATGTTTTCGCCCAGCTAAGAGTTGTGCTGAATAAGATTATCAAAATGAGTTTCATGGGAATCCTAATAAAAAAAAGGGGGAAAGCTTCCTCTTACTGAAGTCACTTTTCCCCCGCCACAAACCACTAATGGAGTTGCACGGAGACGGCCTTAGAAACGCCAGGCTCCTGCATTGTAACGCCATAAAGAGTATCGTTAAGTTCCATTGTCTTTTTATTGTGAGTGATCAAAATGAACTGAGATTCCGAGCTCATTTCTCTCAACAGCTCATTGAATCGACCAACGTTGGCATCATCTAGAGGAGCATCAACTTCATCCAAAAGACAGAATGGTGAAGGCTTCACAAGGAAAATCGAGAAAATAAGGGAGACAGCCGTCATGGCTTTTTCACCACCGGACATGAGAGTGATCGAAGTCATCTTCTTGCCTGGAGGTTTTGCCACGATATCCACGCCGCACTCAATAGAGTCAAGATCACCAATCACTTCAAGGCGAGCTTCCCCACCGCCAAAGATTATTGGAAAAACTTTGGAGAAGCGCTCATTAACTTCAGTAAAAGCATCTTTAAAACGCTCTTTGGACTTCTCATCAATGTGCTGAATTGCCGTTTGAAGATCAACCAGAGACTTCTTCAGCTCTTCTTCCTGACCCTTAAGGAAATCATAGCGAAGCTTTTGACGATCATAGTCCTCAATCGCTTGCCAGTTGATTTCACCTAAACGGTTAAATTCAGTTTTGTATTCTTTAAGTTTTTCTTTTGTTTCTTTAATCTGCCCTGGGAACTTCTTATCGAACTCATAAACTTGAACTTCGATGTCCTTCGGACCTTCTTCAGTTTCCATCACGAACATCGCTGAAAGATCCTTCAGTTCAGTCACTTGATCAGAATTAATCTCAAGATGTTTCATGAGCGTAGAGCGAAGATCAATTTTATAGCGCTCAAAGATATCTTTAGCGAGTAACTCTTCTTCCTGGATAATTTGAGATGTCTTAAGCTCAAGCTCAACGTTCTCTTTTTCAATTTTATTGATGCGAGAATTAATGTCTTTAAGCTCCGATTCTTTTTCCTGCATAGAAAGAAGGATTTGAGCGATCTGATCTTTCAGAAGGTTCAAGAAAGATTCTTTATCGGCAAGAACATCGGACATATCGCGATTTGAAGCTTCAACTGTTTCAACTTCAGTATGGGCATTTTCAATTTCAGTCTGATAAGTATCAAGAAGCTCAGTGTTGGCCAATTTCTTCTCTTCATAGCGCTCAATTTGAGAATTCACATCATCAATTTGAGACTTAA
>CANFNX010000015.1 GCA_947448495.1 Bacteriovoracaceae bacterium
GTTTCCGAGCCTTTAAAGTATTATCAAAACAACACACTTAATTCTCATTTCCTCATTTCTCTTTGCCAGAAATATGGTGTTAAGAAATTCATTTTTTCATCGACTGCAGCTGTTTATGGCATGCCTCAAAGTGGGATTTGTGCTGAAGACTCGCAGCTGTCTCCCATCAATCCTTATGGGCACTCAAAGTTAATGACTGAACAGATGCTCAAGGATGTTGCCTTATCTTCTGATTTACGATTTGTGGCCCTCAGATATTTCAATGTTTCTGGTGCAGATCCTGAAGGCCAAATCGGTCAGTCTTTTCCTGAGGCTACTCACTTGATTAAAGTGGCTTGCGAAGCGGCCTGTGCGAAACGGGATCATTTAAAAGTATTTGGAACTGATTATCCAACAGCTGATGGAAGTTGCGTGAGAGATTATATTCACGTTTCTGATCTGGCCGACGCCCACGTTAAGGCCCTGGATTATTTAAATGCTGATGGGAAGTCAGATATTTTCAACTGCGGTTATGGCCATGGTTTTAGTGTGAAAGAGGTTGTTACCTTAGTGAAAGAAATAACGAAAGTGAATTTTAACGTTATCGAGTCTCCTCGTCGGGCGGGAGATCCTGCTAGCTTAACGGCAAAAGTTGATCGCATTCATTCTGTGCTTGGGTGGAAACCCAAGTATGATGATTTAAAAATAATTATTTCTTCGGCCTATGAATGGGAAAAAAAGCGGCCTTACTAATGAATAAAAAAGCTGTTATCGTCCACTCGGGTGGAATGGATTCAAGTCTTTGTCTTGCTCTGGCGGTAAAAGAGTTTGGGGCAAGCAACGTTCTCTCTGTTTCATTTATTTATAATCAACGCCACGGAATTGAAGTCGAAAGAGCACGTAAGATTTCGAGTCATTTTCAAGTGGATCATGTTGAGCTAAATTTGGATTGTCTCTCGAAGATCACGCAAAGTGCTCTGATTGGAAATGCCCAAAAAATAGAACATAAAGCTGGAGAAGCTCCCAATACTCTCGTGGTTGGACGAAATGGACTCATGGCCCGCTTGGCCGGAATTCACGCCAACTCCTTAGGTGCTGGTTGCATTTATTTGGGTGTGATGGAGCTTGAAGCCGCCAACTCTGGCTACCGCGATTGTTCAAGAGCGTATATGGACTTAATTCAGTCTGCGCTTCGACTCGACTTTGCTGATGCTGCTTTTGAGATCCGAACACCTCTCGTTAGTATGACGAAAAAAGAAACAATGGAATTAGGACATAAGCTTGGAGTGCTAGAGTTTCTCTTAGAGAACACTGTCACTTGCTATGAAGGGATCGAGAAGGCGGGATGTTTAAAGTGTCCTGCTTGCAAACTTCGCAACACGGGATTGAAAATCTTTTCCTTAGAACATCCGGACTTTAAGTATTCTTATCGTGATCAGATTTTGAATCTTATCGCTTAGGGGATCTTAAGTAATCGAGCCAGGTTTGTTTCAAATGAGTTTTGAGTTCATCCAGGTCATCTTGTTCAGCTTCTGCGCTGAGGGTATCTTCAATCTCCATCATAATCTCTTCAAGCTCATCTAGAAAATCTGCAACCTGAGGGTTTTTTGAGGTATCTGGTGTGGTCCCTGCTAGGGCCAGGGCCGTGAGGTAAAAATCGAGAAGATCAGCGGCAGAGTTTAAGTAAGTCTCAATCTTGCGATGATCCGCAAAAAGATTTTCGAGTTCGGTTTGTGATTTAAGTTTTAAATCATTCCATAACACTTGCAGTTCATCTTTCAAAGGCCCTTTGGCCTCTGGAGTTCCTAAAAGCAATTCATCGGCTGCTTGATCAAAACTCAATGGTTTAGCTCCGGTCTGCGCCCCTAAAAAGAATGCTTTAATATGTTGAAGCGAGAAATCGAGATCTAATTCCTTGAGCAGGTCATCTAATTTCATGGATATCCTTGTCGTTAATGCGTAAAAATTACCAGATTTGAGGGATTTTCACCACCGGCATTTGGGATGAAGCTAAGATGAGTTCAATATGAAAAACACAGCTTCACTTCTAAACTTCTTATATCTTGGAACGAAAATCGGACTCTTTATTTATTTCTTTCAGGATTTATTAGAGCTTATTTCTTAAACGGATCTTCGATCTTCTCGCCATTTTGTAGACGCCAAATCTTTACCGCCCGAATGAAGACATTATATGCCGCCAGTGCCGAAACTACAAAGCCATGGGTTCCATCAAGAATCCCTAGGCGCCAGAAGTAGTGCCTTACAAAACGTCCAACAGGCCTAAAGAAAAGATAGGCCAATCCAATCTTGCGACCCTGCTTTTCAAATTTATGATATCGATCAAGGGCACCCCAAGTGGTGTAACGATCAGCTTTTTTTAGATAGGAAGTGAGATCTTTATAAGTGTAGTGAATGAGTTTGTGCTTTAAGATGCTAATTTCACCCTTCGATTCAATTTCTGCATGGACATGCTTATTTTGGTACTTACACTCTTCACGCTTAAAGAGACGAATCACCTTATCTGATTGCCACCCAGAATAGTTAATTCTTTTCCCCATAAAATTATTTCGGCGATAAATCCAAAAACCAGAGAATCTTGTGCCATTTTTTACGGTGGATTTAATTTCCTCAACTAGCTCAGGAGTCGGGCGCTCATCCGCATCTAAAAGAAAAATCCAAGGATGAGATGCCTGAGGAATGGTCCAGTTTTTTTGAGCAGCGGAATGTTCATATTCATGCTCAAGCAAGCGGACATGGGGAAAGCTTTTAACGATTTCTACAGTGCGGTCTTTAGAAAAGGAGTCGACGACTATAATTTCGTCACACCAAAGGACCGACTCGATGGCCTCTTTGATATGAACTTCTTCATTAAAAGTCGGGATAATAGCGGTGATTTTTTCCATAATAGTATGATAATCTTAACTTATGAACGCTGCATCGTCTAAAAAAATTCTTATCATTCAGACTGCTTTCATAGGGGACACGATCCTTGCCAGTCACTTTGCACGAGCTGTCAAAGACCAGTATCCAGATTCTCACATTCATTTTTTCCTCAGGAAGGGGAACGAGTCGGTGATCCAGGGTCTCTCCAGCATTGATAAGGTATGGATATGGGATAAGGCCGGCGGAAAAACCAGAAATCTCATTAAACTTATCTGGGCGTTGCGTGGAATCAGGTTTGACCTGGTTTTCAATCTCCACCGCCATTTTAATAGTGGTCTTGTGGCCGCACTGATGAAGTCACCCTTTAAAGCGGGCTTTAAGCAAAATCCCCTCAGCTTTTTTTATACTCAAAAGGTGAACCATCTCATTCCTCATCATTCAAATGAACATATTTGGCATGAGGTTCAGCGTAATCTTCAGCTATTAAAACTATCCCAACCAAATCTGATGATTGTGGATAACTCAAAAAATTATCGCCCTGAACTTCCTTTGCAAGAAAAGAATTTTGCTAAAGTGGCACCATTTTCCATGGGGACTTATTTTGTGGTGGCCCCAGCTTCCGTTTGGTTTACGAAGGCCTGGAGTGAATCTAAGTATCGAGAGTTAACAATTGAGCTCGCGAAGCTTGGGAAAGTCTACTTTATTGGAGCTCCTACGGATAAAGAGCTTTGTGACAGAATCCGCCTGGATATTGCAAACACTGTAAATCTCTGTGGGGAGCTCAACCTACTGGATTCCGCGGCCCTCATGAAAACTGCCAAGCGAGTATTTGTGAACGACTCGGCACCTCTGCACCTGGCATCGTGTGTGAATGCAAAAACCACCGCGGTTTTTTGCTCAACGGTTCAGGATTTTGGGTACACGCCCTTAGCTGAGGATTCTGTTGTCGTGGATGTTGGCAGAAGCTTGGAGTGCCGTCCTTGCGGTCTCCATGGCCATACACAATGTCCGAAAGGACATTTTAAGTGTTCACTTGATATAGAAGTTCAGACTGTTCTCAAGACTATTTCTTAATCAGTTTTCCGAAATCTGGGTTTTCTTGATCTTCCTTTCCAAAAATTCTTTCTAGAACGATGGTTGAGAAATTGTGAGTTGGATGATTGTTGTCCCGAAAGAATTGAAGTGAGTTATATTTCTTTATGCCCTCATTTTGAAAATCATAAACCTCGCCAAAAATTTCTGCCAGTTTTCGTTTAAATTCAGCGTGCTTGGTCTTAAGGGTGGGATTCGCATTTAGCCGTTGAATATGGTCATAGGAAACAGGTGAAGTAAAAGCAATGACTTTAAAGCCATGTTTTGCACCCAATTCTACAATTTTTTTGAGGTAGTCAACTCGTCGTTCATCAATAGTGTAATCAGGAAAACTAAATTGATTAATTTTAAGAACTTTTGGGATCGGCTCAACGACATGGTCCCCGTTATCGAGATAAGCATGATTGGCCTGTCCTAAAAGGTTCACCCATACGACTTTAAATGAGTCAATAATGGCATCAGTAGTAAAATACGTGTTGTTGAAAAAATCAGTTTTTAAATCTTCTTGTGGCACTTCACTTAAAAATTTCTTAAGCGGAGATGAGAAAAACATATCATCAGTCTTAGTATTTTTATTCAGAACTTCAAAATCCATTGAGAGAAGCAGCAGCTTCGGCTTATATTTTGTTAAAATATGTCTTGTCATGGAAATATAATCTTCAGGAGTCGCACTTTGAGTGGAGTAATTATAGGAGACAAGACCTGTAAGTCGATTTATCTCTTGAGTAAGATAGCGATGAGCCGAACTGCTTCCCATTATAAAAGCGGTGTAAGGAACTTTGGAATGCTCAACTTGAATAAATTTATTTTGACGAGCAAAATCCACTGCCTTGGTTTCAAAACCAAAGAGATTGTAACCAAACTTATTGTAAGGATCTACAGCGAGAATAAACCCATATAATGAGCTTGCAAGACATAAAATTGTGAGAAAAAAAGTTAAAATAAATTTCATATTAAAATTGAAAGTAAATAAATTCAGTGATCCGGTTCATCCCAAATAAACAAAATACGAAAGCGATGCCGCAATAAAAGGCAATATTCGTTTTCGCTATAAATCCTTTTTCTAATTCAAGGGTGTTTTTAAATTTAAAGGCCACTACAAATGATCCTATAAGGAAGAGAAGAAAAGCATAATCTTTTGGATAGAGATAAGTCCCCATTGAGAAGCCATAAGACTTCAGGAGTCCAACACTCTTGATCCCGACTTTCGGAATTACAACTCCAGTTAATCCCATCATTCCCATAAAGACTTTTACCGCGGCAGCAAGGTCTTTAGCGCGAAAAATCACGAAGGCGATATTCACAAAATTGAAAGTCAGTAACCACGCAAGAAAGCTAGGTAGCTTCTTTTTGCGTTTTTTCCAAAGATGATTGACGACTAACGCCAGTCCATGAAGAGAGCCATAAATAACATAGGTCCACCCAGCACCATGCCAGACTCCAGCAATAAACATCGCCAGGAAGGTCGCTATCATTGTATTTCGAAATGTGATCTTTGGCATGAATCTCACGATTGGAGTGAAGATATAGGTTGTAATAAACTGACTGAGAGTCATGTGCCAACGAGTCCAAAATTCAATCACCGATTTTGATTTAAAAGGGGAATTAAAATTTTGTGGCAGCTTAATATTGAACATGGCGCCAAGACCTATCGCCATATCACTGTAGCCGCTAAAATCAAAATATAACTGAAAGGTGTAGGAGAAGCTTGTTTTCCAGGCCGCTAGCAGATCAAGACTTGTGGCCTCATCAAAACCAGGTCGTGCCCAGTCACCAAACGTTTCGGCAATCAGGACTTTCTTTACAAGGCCAATAGTAAAAAGAAAAAGTCCCAGACTTAATTGATTGATTTGAAATCTCTTATTTTCGCTTGAAGCAAGCTGAGGCATGAGTTGTCCATAATGAACGATGGGACCTGATATCAAAGTTGGAAAAAAACAGATAAAGCCCATGTAATCAAGAAACGATTTTTTTTCGGCTAACTCCTCATAAGTATCAATTAGATAAGCAATTTGTTGGAGTGTGAAAAAACTTAATCCAAGCGGCAAAAGAAGTCCCGAGTATTTATAAAAGCATAACATGCCAATATTTAGGACAAGACTTAGTCTAAAAAGAATTTTTTTTGTGAAAATTCTTTTTTCAGTTCTTATAAGCTGTGCAAGAAAGAAATTACACAGAATAGAGATCAAAAGAATGGGGAGATTACGAAAACCAAAATAGGTATAAAAATAAAGCGATGCCAGAATAAGCCAGATCTTAGATTGGGTTGTAAGTTTAAAGTGATTTAAAACGTAATAACCCAAAAGCGCCAGTGGAAGGAATGCAAAAATAAAAGGGTAAGAGTTAAACAGCATGTCTTACTTGGTCAACTTCTTTTGAATGAGTTGGATCATGTCCCCGACATTTTTTAAGGACTGTAGCTCACCTAAGGCAAATCTGATTTTGTAGTGAGCCTCTATGCTCGCAATAATTTGAATATGAGTCATAGAATCCCACTCATCGACATCTGCCGCAGATGTTTCCATCGTCAGGGTGAGGCCAGGGAGCTCTAAAACGTCTTGGATGATCTTAGTAAGGGTTTCAAGAGTTTGTTCGACTGACATATTTAGGCCTTCTCTAGAGACTCAAGGTATTGGGCCTTGAGAGTTTTACGACAAACCTTTCCACTAGAATTGGTTGGGTACTTGTCTAGGAATAATATTTTTTCTGGAATCTGATATTCAAGCAAAAGATTTGCAAGATCCTCTTTTATTTCTTTTACTGTTTTCTTTTCTTTGAGAATTAAAAAACCGATCGTCTGATTTTCTGTATTTTCATTCGGTAGGGCGATAGTTACAGAATCTTGAACATAGGGAAGTCGACAGATATAGGAATCAATGTCTAAGAGATCAATTCTGTATCCACGGTATTTAATTGTATCATCCGCTCTTCCAACAATAAAAAAGTTTCCATTCTCATTTTTGAAAGCAAGATCACCTGAGCGGTAGTATTTTACACCTGCTATTTCCATAAAGACCTTCTCTGTCTGAACCGGATTATTACAGTACTCCTTCATCACTTGAATACCACCGATACAAAGCTCACCCCTCTCATTGGCTCCGAGTATTTGTTGATCTTGCACAATGATCGCCTGTACATGGGGCACGGTCTTTCCAATCGTCACATTGGTTTCAAAACAATCGTCTGCTTCGTTGAAAGTGAGTTTTTTATAATGGCTGTAGACAGTTGCTTCAGTAGGACCATAGAAATTAAAGATTTCAATGTTCGGTGTAAAATACTTGAGACACTTTTGGTATAGGCCATAAGAAAAACGGGCGCCGCCTATATTAAGATACTTTAAGCATTTATAATCCATACGATCGGCAATCATATCAGTCAAAAACATATTTAAATTATTCGGTACCGTATCGATAACACTAATCCTGTGAGTTTCAATTTCAAAGGCGAGTTTGAAAATGTTATTTCCAAAGTCTGAGAAATAAACAGCAACATTTCGTGTGAGAAAAAGCGCGATGTCTTGAACGGATAGATCAAAATTAAATTCTGTGCACTGAAGAAGTCTTTCCTCGGATGAAAGATGTTGAAACTGTTCGCCCATAAATTGAAAAAAATTCTCAAGGGCTTCACGCTGAATAATGACCCCTTTGGGTCGACCTGTGCTCCCTGAGGTAAAGATGGTGTAGACGTCATCAGTCTTCTCTGCCACTGGGAGGGTTAATTTATTGCGACCTTCATAGGTCAGTATCTCTTCCATCTTGCTATCACTGATAAGAAGTTGAAAGTGTGAGTCTTCTTGAATCTGTGTAATGCGATCAATTGGATAATCTGCCTTCATTGGAACGTAAGGAATTCCGATTTCCATACTAGCCAGCATTGTTAAAAGATAGCGATAGTCCTTTGTTTGATTTATCGCAATAGATGAAATGGGGGCGGTATGAAAGTCTAAAAGATACTGACGAATTTTTTGATACTCATCTTTAATTTGAGTATCAGGAATCGCTTGTCCTTGGCGATTGTAGATCTTTAGTTGAGAGTCCATTCGACTCTGAATGAGTTCTCGTAGCACGATGATTTTCCTCTGTGTTTTCACTCAAAAAAGTATCGTGACAACAGCTTGCAGTAAAGGGAAAAGAGTCCTAGATCACCTTAACAAATTGGTCTTTAGGGAATCTAATTCTCGGGCCATACACACCATTTTTCGCCCGCTTGCCAACACTGATAACCATGCAAATTTCCGATTCTCTACCTAGTCCGAGTATCTTTTTTACTCTAGCAGAATCATGCCCTTCCATCGGGCAAGTGTCATAGCCGTGAGCAGAAAAACCAAGCATGATATTTTCACACGCGAGAGCAGTTGTTTTATGCGCCCAAACACGCATGTCGGCAATGGACTTTGGTTCTCTTGGGATCGGTTTAAAGAACCCTGCTAAAGACATAAAAATTCTCTTAAAGGGGCCAAAAATCCCTAAAGGACCTTGGTTATAAGCAATAGGGACAAGCTTTTCATAGTACGCACGAGCAGCATCAGGTACTTTTTCTTCTGATTGATTAAAGAGCTCGATCATTTGCTTGCGATTCGTTTTCCAAGTTTCAAGCTTGGCGACGGCGACGATAAGTTCTTGGGCCGTTCTTGCGGCAGGTTGACTCAAGAGCGCCTCCACAAGTTGCGCCTTTTTGACGGGATTTTTCACCCAAAAAAATTCCCAGCATTGAAGATTGGAGGAATTTGGGGCGAGCAGGGCCCAATCTAAAACTTTTTGAACCACTTCTTCGGGGACTTTTTCCTCACTGTAGACTCTTACTGAACGGCGATTATGGATCACATGATCAAAAGCTTCAGCAGAAACGCTTTTCATTTCTTCTGAATGAGTAATCTCTGGAATCTTTACGAAGATACTATTGGACTCGGCCATAAAGAAATCCTTTTAGCTAAGTAAGTGTTGGAAATCTTCCATAGAAAGTTTACCACTAAAGTAATCGTCGTCATCTTCCGCCATCAAATCACGGAAGAGTTCCCTTTTACTTTGTTGCAAAACGAGGACCTTTTCTTCAATCGATTCTTTGATAATGGGTCTGTACACAGTCAGTTTATTTTCCTGACCAATTCGATGAGCTCGGTCAATCGCCTGCCTTTCAACGGCCGGATTCCACCATGGATCCATAAGGAAAATATAACTAGCAGCAGTTAAGTTTAATCCAAAGCCCCCTGCCTTAAGCGAGATAAGGAAGATTTGTGCATCACCATTTTGGAAGAGTTCTACTTGCTCTGTTCTTTTTTTGATGGTCTGAGATCCATCAATACGCGCCATCTTCCAACCAGCGACCTTGATTTTATTTTCAATCATGTCGAGATAAGTGGTGAACTGAGAAAAGACGAGAGTTTTATGACCTTCGGTCACAAGTTGCTCTAAGTTCTCCATTAGGAAGTCTACTTTGGTTGAAAGAAGCTGTGGTTGCTTTTGCCAAAGACACAGTTGCCTCATTTCAAGGAGGGATTTTAAAACCTCTCCATAACGTTTAGAGCCACTGCCCATCATATTGGCGCGAACAGAATTAAGCTTTTGCTGATAGAATTCTTTTTCTTCATGAGTAAAATCTAAGAAAACATGGTTTTCAATTTTCTCTGGAAGTTCTTTAAGAACCTGGTCTTTTGTTCTTCTCAAAATAAAGGGTTTTACCGTTCTGCGGGCGAGAAGCCGATTTTTATTTTTTGACGCCGATTTCACTAGGCCCAAATCTCCCCAGACACCCGGAACACAGAGATCCATAATGTTATAGAATTCGGATAAATCATTTTCAACAGGTGTACCTGTCAAACAAATTCTAAATTTTGCTTTTAATTGTCTGGCAGCATTCGCCCCAAGAGAGCGTATGTTTTTGAGATGTTGAACCTCATCAAATATCAGAATATCAAAGTTTTCTTCGGCAAATGTTGAGAAGGATTCTTTTTTCATTAGGCCGTAACTCGTCAGGATAACTTTTGCATCTGACTTAAATTCTCTTTCATCTCCATAATAAATGGACCATGTGAGATCAGAGAACTTTTCTAATTCATTTTTCCAGTTATACAAAATAGATACTGGGCAAATAATGAGGATTTTATCAACCGAGTCCTTCAGCGTTTGAAGCAGCATGATTGTTTGAAGTGTTTTACCAAGTCCCATATCATCTGCGAGACACGCCCCAAATTTATGTTCATATAAAAATCTTAACCAGTTGTAGCCTGCCAATTGATAAGGACGAGCAATCTCGCTGTAGCGTTTATCAACCTCGTAAGTCGGCATATTTTCCATGGTCATGATATTTTGACAGAACTCTTCTTCTTCCTTAGTGAGTGCTCCCTCAATTCCAAGACGTTTGAGTTCAAATAATTCAAAAATTCGTGATCGCTGAAGCGAAAGACCAAATTTAGACATCCCATTTGAGGTTGTTTCTTTTTTCTCGCCTTCAAATTTTGTATAGCGCTTCATAAAGCGCAGTACATCTTTTTGTTCATCCGAAAGCAGAATAAGTCCCTTACTCGAAAGTAAAAAGTTATCTGTCATTTCGGCATTTCTAATAACATCAAGATCTTCATCCGAGACGACAAGATCTAATTGAAACCAATCAAGTCGTTCACGGTTGCGTTCAAAGCGGATGCTACTTTTCCAAGTCCTAATTTGCTGCTGGTCATAAAAAATAGGAATTTTTAAAGGAGTTAGAAACTGATAAAAGGCGGCCACACCTTCCAGTAAGTTATTTTTCGGAACTTGGAAAACAATCTTTCTTTCATCTTTGAAGTAGAAGGACGTTTTAAAACCAATCTCACCAAAACTATCTAGAAAAGCTAAGAAAACTTTTCTAAACGTCTTCGTGTTAAGCATGAAGATTTTCTTAAACGTTGGATCAAAGAAGGGGATCTCTTCGTCTCTTGTTACAAGTTGAATCCAATCAGACATAATGGACTTTCTTGAAGCAGAGTGAAGATATTTTTTATGAAAACTGGTCTCGCGATCAAAATCTTCTATAAGTGTTTTAAAGAATAATAGCGCATCATTTTTAGTTCGAAAGCTGCTTGCCCACCCTTGTTCGCTGACAAAAAGTAAGAACGGAGAGGGCATGGGGACAAGTTTTGATCAGCTGTAAAAAGTTCCAATTCAAGATTGAGAAAACTTTTTCGAGGGGAGGGATTGATCGAAAATCGATATTCCATGTCCTCAACGGGAAAGCTATCCCAGTTTTCACCATTAATACTGAGATCCGTGATCCCTTTTGTCTTTAGGGGGAGAAAGATTCGGATAAAATCTTGGATATCTCCGATGATATCAACCAGTTTCAATTTACTGATGAGTTCTCTCAGTTCGTTCGGGAGGTCAAGAGCTTCACCATTCTTCCAATTAAAGAGATACATCAGATCAAAGAGCGATATTTCTTTTAACTCTTCCGTTCCATCAATCCAGCTAAAACGATAAGTAAATTTATCCTCTACGTAGAGGACTTCTTTATATTCTTCAAGTGAGCTGGCGGGAATGAGATCAACCTTCAATTTTCCTTTCCATTTTGACGGGGCAGGAAAGTGAACTGTTTTACGATTTACAAGTGTGTACTGAAGTGAACTGAAGGTACTATTCATTTTCGCTCCAGGAATCTGTGGAGCTGACTTAATTAATGTACCGTATTTTTCAACATGGACCCCATCGTGGGAGAGAAAAGCTGCACCAATAGGAGCAATGGCGCCTTGATCGGCTTTCCCTTGAAGGTCACTGAATTTAATTAACAAGCTCGCAGCATGATGACAGGGCTTTTCTGCATTCCATAATTTACAAGTACATTGAGTTGTTAGCTTTCCCTGCTTAAAACTTATTTTGGATTCGTAATTTGTATTATTTTCCGCTGTTATCCCTGAGACGATAAAGTATGTCTCAAAAGATCCTTTCATAAAAGAAAGAGTGACTCGACCCTGTTCAATCATCTTTCTTGCCTGAAACACAATGGCAGGTTCAAAAGTCGTATTCAGTAAATCTTCAGGCGAGTCAGGTTTGTGCGGATATTCCATCATGCTTTCATCTCAAATTAAAAGATCAGTATAGGGCAAAAAGGCTTCATTGCAGACAAAAAAAAGGGCCCTTTCGGGCCCTTTTGAGAATTAATTATCAAGATAGGATTTTAGAAGCTTGGCACGGCTTGGATGACGTAGTTTTCTCAAAGCTTTCGCTTCAATTTGACGAATACGCTCACGTGTTACAAAGAAATCTTGACCAACTTCTTCAAGGGTGTGATCGGATTTTTCACCGATCCCAAATCGCATACGAAGCACTTTCTCTTCTCTTGGAGTGAGAGTTGAAAGAACTGAACGTGTTTGTTCAGACAGAGTGACACTCATGACGGCATCGGCCGGAGAGATGATTTTCTTATCTTCAATAAAGTCACCTAGAGATGAATCTTCTTCCTCCCCAATTGGAGTTTCAAGAGAGATAGGCTCTTTGGAGATTTTGAAAACTTTCTTTACCTTATCAACCGAGAGCTCCATCTTTTCTGCAATTTCTTCAGGAGTTGGTTCGCGACCAAGCTCTTGGATGAGCTGCCGAGAGGTCCGTGCAAGTTTATTGATCGTTTCAATCATGTGAACAGGAATACGGATCGTACGGCCTTGATCGGCAATGGCACGAGTGATCGCCTGACGAATCCACCAAGTCGCATAGGTTGAAAACTTATAACCACGGCGATACTCAAATTTATCAACGGCTTTCATAAGTCCGATGTTTCCTTCTTGGATCAAATCCAAGAACTGAAGACCGCGGTTTGTGTACTTTTTAGAAATTGAAACCACAAGTCGAAGGTTCGCTTCAACTAGCTGAGACTTCGCTTTATCGGCTTTTTCCTCACCAGTCACGATGATGTTGTAAACGGATTGAATATCTTCGAAGGCCATACCGGCATCAATCGCAAGACGACGAAGTTTTCGAAGGATATCTTCTTGGGTTCTGATCATCTGTTCAATCTTGGCATCTGTCGTAAAGAGGTTACGAGCAAGTTCACGCTTGTACGTATCATCCTCAAGTAAACGATCATAAAGAGTTTTGTACTCTTCATCATTTCTCACTTCTAAGAATTTATAAATACGCTCCTGCTGCTCATATAGCTCTTTAAACTGGAGGTAGTAGCTTTTTACTGGCTCAGTAAAAGAGTTGATGATTTTACGGTTAAAAGTGAGGTCAACGAGCTCGCCCCCAACCTTATCCATCATTTTCTGCTCTTCTTTATCGAGCTTCTTAAGAGTTCCGTCTTCATTTACGATTTTGCTCAATAGATCTTTAACGTGTTCAACCACGGCAAAAATTCTATCGCGAGTATCGTGAATCTCTTTTTCTTGAGATTCATCATCGAGACCACGAACAAGATCTTTAACAAATTCATTTTGCTCTTCAGCTTGGACGACTTTGTTTTTAAGTTTTACGATTTCTTCAAGAGCATGTTTTGATTTTAAGCAAGAGAGAACGATTTCTTTTTCACCCTCTTCAATCTCTTTGGCGATTTTTACTTCACCTTCACGAGTAAGAAGGGCAACTGAACCCATTTTCTTCAAATATAATTTTACAGGATCACTTGAAGAGGCGCGTAGTTCAGCTTCTTCATCTTGAGTAAGAGGATCTTCGGCCACTTCTGTGCTGGCCTTTTCGCCTTCTTCCTCATCAGCATCCGGAGTTTTTACTTGAATACGAGCTTCTTCAATTTTTTCCATGATTTGATCAATTGAAGTCGGATCCACGATATTCGCAGGAATCGCATCATTGATTTCCTCTGGAGAAAGATACTGCTGATCTTTTCCTTTCATGATGAGGCGAGAGAACTCTCGCGAGTTTAAAAATGCAACAACAACCGACATAGTATCTCCTAGATCTAGGGCACCGTATTTTTTAGGCCGTGAATCTCTTTATCTATTTTTGAGATCTCAACCAAAAGGTGATCAACTTCGTTCTGTGTATGTGAAGTCTTTTGGCGCTCAACTAACTCTTTGCGTTTTATCTTTAGTTGATCCATCTTCAGCATCACTTTATAGTCTTTCAACATACGTTGAATGACTTTTTCGTTGTACTTGTTACCGTAATTAAATAAAGCTTCTGTTACGATGCCTTGGATTTCTTTACAGTAGTTCCCCTCATTCAATTGGTCTTGAACCATAGGGACGTACTCGGCTTCGTCGATTTCAAAATAAATTTTAACGAGCCATTGAAATAGCTTTTTTACCTCAGGATGCCCAATGTAGGCAAGGAATTCATCCCGGTTCGGCTGCGTCAAGAACTCGGGATGACAGACAATTTCTCTTAAAAAAACTTTTTCACTTTTACTAACTGGGCCCGATTCTTGCAGAGAAGTTTCTCTCTCTACAGCTATTCTTGCTTCAGTTTGCTGAATCTCTTCTTCAGTTGAAGCGAGTTTTGGTCTTTCAATTGGCTGACTTGGTTTATCTTTTTGACGACTTAGGAAGTCGCGGTAGTCCTGGAGGATAGTAGCCGAGTCAGATTTTAAACCCAAAGTCTTAGCAGCATTCACGACTCGTTCTGACGCGGCGAGATGTTCCTTCAGTGGAGCAAGCAGCTCAAAAATTTTTTGCAGTGTTTTTAATTTCAGTTCCAAGTTTTCCGGAATTTTTTCAGGAATGGTTTCCTGGATCAGCACATCCAGAAGAATGGGAGCTTTTTCTTGTCGCTCAATCAGCGCCAGTCTTCCTTCGGCCAAGAGAAATTCATCGGGATCTTTGGCGGGTTCATAGCTTAAAAACTTAGGTAGTATCCCGATCGCCATAAAATCAGCATTAATTTTGTGCATGGCCTTTTTACCGGCATTGTCTGAATCCATACCCAAAAAGATATTTTTCGTCATATTGGAAAGAAGACGAACGGAATGATCTGATAGGGCCGTCCCCATCGTTCCGACTGTCTGATGAAAACCAAATTGATGCATCATGATCACATCCATATTTCCTTCAACAATAATCACTTGATCAGCTTGGCGAATAGCATTTTTTCCAAAGAAAAAACCAAATAAGATAGAGCCTTTATCAAAAGCAAAAGATTCACCAGAGTTAAGGTATTTTGGAACTTGATCTGGAAGAACGGCGCGAGAGCTGTAGCCTCGAATTTGTCCTGAATGATCATGAATGGGAAACATCACTCGATCACGATAAAAGTCATAATAGCTATCTCGTGCTTCATTATACTTCACAAGTCCTAGGTCAAGGGCAGTCTTTTGAGCAAAGTCGCGATCGTTAACTGGAACACTTTCAAGATACTTTAAGAGTGAATTATTTCCAGGAGCGTAGCCAATCTGAAATCTTTCTACAGATTCATCATTAAGTTTTCTTTTCTCCAAGAATTCTGTGTAGGGAGGTGGATTCTGAGTTGAGACTTTTTTATAAAGCTTAACAGAGGCATTGAGAACCCTGAAGGCCATCTCAAGTCTGGGATTTTTCTTTTTTTCTTTTTGGTATTCTTCAAACGGGATGCCGAGCTTTCCAGCGATGTCTTTAAGAGCGTCGACAAATTCAACTTTGGTGTAGTCTTTAACAAATGTAATGGCATCACCACCAGCACCACAAACAAAACATTTATACATGCCTTTGGCGTCATTGACTTTGAGAGAGGGTTTTGAGTCCGGATGGAAAGGGCAAAGACCTTCGAGATTGGCGCCTTTTTTATTTAAAGACATATAATGACTAATAATAGTCGAAATCGGAGTCTCTCGGATTCTGTCTCTTAGTTGTTCGAAACTCATTTAGCCTTTAATATTTTTGAGGACAATCGATTTAATTAAAGTCCCCTGAGATAAAAAGATTTTTTCAAACTTTGTTGTAAATTGCGAGAGGAAATGTTCTGGAAATTCATTTCTTAGATCTCGCGACTGAAGAATGACTTCGAATCTGGTCTCGTCCTTTAAGTGATCCAACATCCAGTCAAAATAACCGTCGTGATCAGTCTTCACAAAAAGTGTTCCGCCCGGTTTCAGTACCTTATGACAGGCATTGAGAAATGGTTTTTGAAAAAGTCGTTTTTTATGATGACGATTCTTTGGCCATGGGTCAGGAAAAAAATAAAACAAGGATTGAACTTCGCTCTCATCAAACATGAACTCTATCCGCTCACCACGGGCCCTCAGGTAGCGAAAGTTTTTGTGTTCCAGTTTATCAAGTTTTTTGGCGACACTAAAACTGCGCTTAAAGCGATGGTCGAGTCCAATGAAATTAATGTCTGGATATTTTTGACAATACTCCATCATAAATTCGCCGTAACCGGTCCCGATCTCAACCTCTAATGGTTTGGGGTTTTGAAAAATTCGCTCATGCCATTTTCCGACATTGGATTCTGCTTCTTCGTCCCTTAGAACAAAAGTATCAAAGACTCCTAGTTTGTCGTGATAAGGATTATCGTGAGTGTACTTAAAGTCGGATCGATAACAAAAATTGTCATCAATAGTTTTCTTAGCGTTTGGTGTTGTCATAGTGAGGCATCAGTAACAAAAAAACACAGGGCAGTAAAACAAAAAAGCCCTTCTCCAGAGGAGAAGGGCTGCGTTAATTAGTCGGAATTTCTTAGCCAATCAACTTTAGTGCATTTTGACTGCTCATGTTGGCCTGAGCAAGTACTGATGTACCAGCGTTAGTCAGGATCGAGTTACGGGCCTGCTTAGCTGTTTCATCGGCATAATCCACATCACGGATTCGGCTGTTCGCTGATGCCATGTTTTCAGTGTAAGTCTGCAAGTTGTTCGAAGTTGAAGTGAGTCGGTTTTGGAGTGACCCGAGGATCGCTCTTTGACCGGAAATCTTTTCAACCGCAGAATCTAGGGCCTGTAAGCTACCCTGAGCTGATTCTTTACTTGTAATATCTACACCTTCTACACCCATCGAAGAAATGGAAGAGTTTAGTGTCGCTGGATCTAGGCCGATGCGATCTTTAAATTCATCTGCACCTGTACCAACTTGGAACTCTAGTCTATCTCCAGAGCCATCAAGCAGTTTTTTTCCGTTAAACTCAGTCACCTGTGAAATACGGTCCATTTCTGATTTCAACTGCTGATACTCTAAGTTTGCCATTCCTCTTTCAGAGTCTCCCACCGTATCAGATGATGACTGGATGGCCAACTCACGCATACGTACTAAAATATTAGACGTTTCGTTTAGACCACCTTCAGCAACCTGAACGAGTGAAACTGCATCGTTCGCGTTTCGGTTAGCTTGTTGAGCTGACCTGATCTCAGCTTTTAACTTTTCTGAGATCGCTAATCCTGCTGCATCATCTGCGGCTTTGGTAATTCTCTGACCTGAACTCAGTTTCGCAAAACTTTCTTGAGATTCGCGATTCACTTTGTTCAACGAGCTTTGTGCCTGCATTGATGAAACGTTTGTGTTAATTCTAAAACCCATAGACCTATCCTCCGGTTAATATCATCTTTTCCTCCTTGTTAACAGATGGGGTGTTCAATCCCACCTTCGAGCAACCATGCCCTTTGGTTTGTTTTTGCACTTTCACTATGAAAGTAGCTTTGTTGACCTAGCATTTCGGTTAGCCATAATGAAACATGAGGAAAAAAATTCCATTCCTCAAAAAAAAATTTAAAAAAAGTGAAATGATGAAGAAGTTGAGGGCCAAGTAGTTAGAAAAATAAAGGCGACTGATCGTTTTGGGCGGGTATTATTTTTTTTTCTGATGGATCCACATTTCTAAAATGAGAGCTGCTTTCTTCGCCAACTTGGGATCTTGAAGTTGTTCATTGAGGCGTTGTTTAAGCGCCTCAATGGTTTTTTTATCTTGGAAGGATTGATCTTTCCCCTCTGAAAAAAGTGTTTTTAACTCAGAAGGTTTGATTTTGGGAGCGGCCATAATTAAGCAACAGATGCTTCTGGAGCACGACGCTTATGAGAGGCAACTTTAGTCATGTGTTCTTCGATGATGGCATAAAGTTCAAGTTTGGTTTCTTTTGGATCCATTCCTTGAGGCATAACAGAATAAACAACTTCATTGTTCACTTCAGAAAAGATAAACCATGTATTTCCAATTTTTTGGAAAAGTACATCTTTCACTTCTGATTTTACTTTTTTTGAGTTGTTGTTTGTGTTGGTTGTTTTAGTTGAAGTTGTCATAAATCCCTCCGTGGTTTTTTGCTAAACTCACATCCTGTGAGTTCATTTGTCATTCTCATCGGGAGGTTGTTGTAGGAACTTTAGACACTTTTTTAAATTAGTGAAAAAAAATTTTACAACATTTTGACTAAATTAGTAGGCTGCTTGAAAACCTAGGTAACCGGCCAATGAAAATGATGCTCTTGTTCTAAATTTATCACTGCCCCGATGTTGCCACCAATCAGCTTTATTAGCGGCAGAATTGGACCAGTACGTTGTTGCCGGTTCCATCTCCAAAGACGTGCCTAGGACGAAATCTAGGTCTTCTAGAACCTGTTTGCGATGATATTGAAAGCCAAAGCGCGGAGAAAAATTTAGGGTGCGATAATTTCGTTGCTCCTGGGTCGTACCAGATTCTTGTAGAACGTTTATCTGATTAAAAAAGTTCACTGTCAGGCTTCCATAAAGACTCAGCCTGTTTTTATGGCCTTTGAAAGCGTCATAAGTGGCAAATGGTCCTAGTCCTAATCTGATGCCTTGCTCTTTAGCACTCACACCATTGAATAAAGAATAGGAATTGGTAAAAGAACGAACGTTAAAGACGCCTCCGATATAGAAGCGATCAGATTTATCATCGGGAGCTTGGCGCAGAAGTGCCACATTTAGGTCAATTGGACTTGTATACCCTTTTTGTTTCACACTTGAAAGATAGGGGTAGCTTTCATCATAAGGTTGGGTCAAGCCAAGGGTTATTTGTCCTCTATAGCCGCTTGGAGAGTAGAGAGGGTATCTTTTGGGAAGTGGTTCTTCTAATCGGTAATCCGTTGGATCATGTGTGAGAGTTTTCTGAGAGAGTTCTTTCTTGTTGGTGAAATAAAAATAAAGATGATCACGAATAAGGAAAGCCTTGTTCCCCTGTCGGTCTAAGGTGGGAATGAATTCATCTTCAAGAGTGGCAGAATTCTCTTCTCCGGCAAATAAAGGATCTTGCTTCCATTGATCGGTTTGATTTAATTCCTCTCGGATCTCTTGAATCTTTTCAGCAGAGGGAGAGAGATGATCGTAATCAGTATTGTTATTGAGCGAAGGATGAACTTTCACGACATCACCTTTACGAAGATACTGCACCACGGGAGCCTGATAACTTCTGTATTTTAGAAGCGGAGTCTCCAGCACTGTCACGACAGCATCGAGGGCGAGAACTTGAGAGCAGTAAAAAATAAAGAGGCATGACCATCTTTTCATTCAAACACCTGCGCCAATGAAATTCCCACGCCGTTATTTGATTTATTGGATGCTTTGACTTTGACAATCTCGGTTTGATCTTTAATGTTCAACCATTGAGATTGATAGAACAGCCCTATATTGAAATCTCCCCAGCTGTTTTTAATAGGATGCTCGGCTAGAAGGAGAAGATCGGTAGAGTTAAACTTAAAAGAGGCTTGGCCATTGGCAGTTTCTGCACTCGCACGTGCGAAGGGGCTGATTCTCATTTGGGTTTGAAATCTTACGGCAAAACCACTCCAGTCATAATCCTTAGACTTAAAAAGTGGTCCGAATGAAGTCGATGAATATTGGATGTCATTTCCATTTTGCAGATAGTAAATTGATTTCTCAAATTTTACTACGGCCCCAACTTTTATTGGCCACTTCCAATCAGTAAAGGCCTGAAAACCATATTGGTTTGTGTAGCCTGTTCTGGCCTTTTCATCATTGAAAAGATCTCTCATATAATTCCCTTGAACCATACCTGCTAAATAGGTTACTTCGGGATGAAAATGAATGGATTGGTCGAAATCTGAACGTAAGCGATTTTTAGGGGCCGGAGTGTAACTCAGAGGAGGAACATACATCTCCAAGTCTGCTTCAACGCTGTTAAAGGCCCGACTTTTAATCTTGTATAAGCAGGACCCATCCTGATTCTTCAAATAACGTAGATTAAATTGGTCCTCAAGTTTAAAAGATTGGGTATAAAGATCCTCGGCCAAAATGAATTTGTGATTGTCTTTGATGCGAATGATTTCAGTCCCGGCCTTGACATGGCCTCGTTCTGTTCCACTGGCAAGAATATCGGAGAAACGAATTATTTTATAGGGTGGTTGGAAACGGGTTGGTTTTTCTGGAGACTCAAACTCCTCATCTCTGGCAGAGTACATTTTCTGCTTGGATTGGTCTTCGAGGGCCTGGATGGACTTGAGCTCTTCATCACTTTGAGCAAAAGCATTTAGTGAAATTAAGAGCCAGAGCATCAGAGACCCCAATGTCTTAAGGTCGATTTCGCTTTGATAAGTGTTTCAAAATTTGACTTAAATTTCACAATGCCTTCTTCAACTTCATCTTGCTTGATCCATTTAAAATTTAAATGTTCTGAAGGGTCTAGTTTTACGGTCCAGCACTCATCCAAGATAATCAGAAAACATTTTTCATGCACTTTGCGATTGCGTTGATCAGTGAAATTAAAACTGATCTCTAAATCAATGATGTCTACAATCGATTCTAATTTAAGCTGAGTTTCTTCTATGGCCTCACGCAATCCACCTTCTTCGAAGGTTTCATTTTCTTCCACCTTGCCCGTGACGTTTTGCCAAAATTTTCCCCGCCGCTCATTGGTTTGAAGCAGCAGAAATTTAAAATTTTGACTGTCCTTGTCAATGGCGGCGAGAACCACTTGAGCTTTTTTGGTCTTTTGATCCATACATTCATTATGGTGGAGTAAACAAGAATTGTCCAAAAAGAGCTTTGCATTTTTAATGGGTTTGCTTTGCGTAGCCGACAACAAAGCTCAACTTATTAATTGCGTCATAGGGGCAGATTTGATATGAACAAGGGATGAATGATTTGAGTTCGATTATCTTCAACATTGCCCAGTCTTTGCCAGGCTTCTTATTAGCTATCGTCGTCCATGAAGCTGCTCATGCTTGGATGGCCAATAAGTTTGGCGACCCAACAGCAAAAAATGAAGGCCGACTGACACTTAATCCCGCTGCTCATTATGATCCGTGGGGAACGATCTTTTTCCCGCTTCTGGCCGCTTTTACGAATTTTGCCATGATTGGTTGGGCGAGACCCGTTCCGATCGAAATTCGAAATTTTAAAAATCTTCGTAGCGGTATTTTTTGGGTGAGTTTTGCTGGTCCTTTATCAAATTTAATTCTAGGCGCTTTATCCGCTTTAATCCTTGCCCTCATCGCCACTCAAGCTTCGCCCGATTGGGAGTATTATTCTATTTTCATTCGTATGCTCAGATACTCCGTCTTCATTAACTTCATTTTAGCTTTTTTTAATTTGATTCCCCTTCCGCCACTTGATGGATCAAAGATGGTTTCCTCTTTTTTGAAAGGTACGGCCCTCTATAAGTACGAAAGCTTTGCTCGTTACACCCCAGTCGTCTTCTTAGTCGTCATGGTGTTGAGCTTTATGGGGATTCAAACGATTGGATACTTACTTGCTCCGGCCCAGATCTTGGCCAACTATTTAATGTTTAGTTTTGTTGGATTATTTGGAGGCATAGGATGACTGAAAACGAAATTTTAGTAAAAGTCGATCGTTTCGATGGTCCTTTGGCACTCCTTCTTCATCTCATCCAAAAAGAGGAAATGCGTATTCAAGAATTAGACTTGAATATGATCACTCATCAATATTTAGATTATCTTCAAAAAATGCAGGATCTGAATTTTGATTTGGCCGGTGAATATCTGTTCATGGCAGCAACACTTTTATTTTTAAAATCTCAGACGATTGCTGATGAATCTCAGGATCAGAATTTAATTAAGATAACCGCCGGTGAAATGGGTCTAGAGATCCAAACTCGTGGAGAATTAATTAAGCGCCTTGAAGAGCTTGAGCGCTTTCAGCGTATTGGTCAGCGGCTTTGGGCCTTGCCAAAAAAAGGGCATGAGATTTTTGTTCATCCTAAGATTGATCGTAAAGCGATTGAGAACTCCATCCTGACTCCGATTGATCTTCAACAGCTCACTGAGACGATGATGGACCTTATCCGCCGTGATAAGAAAAAATATGCAGTGGTGAAGCGTGATCGCCTTTCTATCAAAGAGAAGCTGATCAGGTTGAAAACCATGCTCAAAGAAGGGGAGACAACCCAGTTTGATAAACTCCTAGATGAGAATGAAACAGGAATTATTGATAAAGTGATAACGTTTATCTCGCTTTTAGAGCTCGCACGTCTGAAAAAATTACAGATTTTTCAGAATGATGATAAGGGCTCCATTTACATCGAGGTCAAGGAGAGCTTAGATTCCTTTGATCCTGAAACGGCCAACGGATTTGATCCTGAAGGCGAGACTAAAGCAGCTCCTGCAGCCCCTGCAGAAGCGCCTATCCAATAAGGGAAGTGTCATGGACCAAATGAACGACATCAATTACGAATGGGATCTTTCAAAAGAAGAAGTCACTGTTGAGGCGATTCCAGAAATTGAAACGAAAGCTGATGATAACTTCGCTTTCGAGGTCAATCACTTTGATGAGAAAGAGCAAGAAGATATGCTCTGGCAGGCCAGAACCGGTCTGAATCCAGATACTCTTTGCGGGGCTATTGAAACAATTATTTTCATGTCTGATCGTCCGATTTCCATTCAGAAAATTAAGGCACAAATTGATAATGAGCTCCCTTTAAGAGTGATCCACGAATCTCTTTCAAAGCTGCAAGCCGGCTATGAAGAGAAATTCCATGGGATACGTTTGGTAGAAGTGGCAGAAGGGTATCAGTTCCGTACTAAGGCGACCTATTCGAAGTTTGTGCAAAACTTATTCAAAATCAATTCGTTGGTTTTGACTCCAACGGCGTTGGAAGTTCTAGCTATTATTGCTTACAAGCAACCAGTTTCAAAAAATGACGTAGAAAAAATCCGTGGCGTTGATTCAAGTCATATTATCCGTGCTCTCATGGATAAGCGTTTAGTAAAAATCGCTGGTCGCTCAGAAGAAATTGGCCGTCCTTCACTTTTTGCCACGACAGAAGAATTTCTTGAAGTATTTAATCTGGCAGATATTTCAGCTCTTCCTCCTGAATATGAACTCGAAGAGATGGCGACGAAAAATACCATCGGGACCATCGCAGATATTAAGTCAGTTGTTTTCCGTGGAGAAGCTAAGAAATTTAGTATGGATGAATTCGAAGAGCTGGAAAAGCTTTCAGAGGACATTCAGCATATTGCCTCAGAAACAAATTTCACTATGCTTTTAAAAACGGAAGAAAAAAAGAAGACTGATGGCGAAGTCGTTGTCCGCAAGTCAGCTTTTGATATCCTTGAAGAGTTTGTGAATAAAGATGCTTCTTTAAAACAAAATATGCTCGCGACAAATTCTGAAACCCTTATGAATGTTGTTGAAGCTAAAGTGGTGGACCTTGCTCAAGAGGGTGTGATCTTTAATGCTCCAGAAATTGATGAAGAGTTTGAAGCTCTCAGGGCCCAAGAAATCGCTGAAGCTCATGGTTTTGAAGGTCAAGATCTTCAGGCGGAAGCAGCGGCTTTGTCACTGGCCCTTGATCAGGCATTTGAACAATTAACGGGTGAAAAACTTGATGCCGAGGAATTAGATTTCCAATTTGATGGGGAAATCAATAACTTAGATCTATCGGTCGATTTAGCGATTACGAAAGGAAAAGACTTTGATCTTGACCTATCGTTTCTAAACGAAGTATCAGAAGAACAAATTAATGTAAGCGACGAGTAATCCTCGTCGCCCATTTCATACCTTAGAACTGCCGGGAGGCAGATTGGAGCGTTTCATGACTACGTCTAATCAAGACATTTCAGTTCGTTTACAAAAAGTTATCGCTGACTGTGGAGTCACATCTCGTCGTAAAGCCGAAGGACTGATTCTTGATGGTCGCGTGGAAGTTAATGGTCGCGTAGTGACTGAGCTTGGAACGAAAGTTAATCCGCACTCTGACACCATTCAAGTTGATGGCAATACACTCGAGCTTATGGCCGTGGATAAAGTTTATATCGTTATGAATAAGCCAAGAGCTTATATGACGACTCTTTCAGATCCTGAAGGAAGACCAACTGTAATGGATCTCATATTTGGTGTGAAACAAAGAATTTTCCCTGTAGGCCGACTTGATTACCTCTCAGAAGGCCTATTGATTCTGACTAACGATGGTGATCTTGCTAACATGATCATGCACCCAAAATACGAAGTTGAAAAAGTTTATGAAGTTAAAGTTTTTGGACATGTGAATGAAGGAATCATCGCTAAAATCAAGCGTGGAGTGATGACTGAAGATGGTCTTCTTAAGCCAAAATCAGTTCGAGTCATCGAGCAGCTTCCGAATAAAACATGGCTTGAGTTCCGCCTCAATGAAGGGAAAAACCGAGAAATCAGAAAAATCTGCGAAGCAGTTGAATTGACAGTTGATAAACTTCGTCGAGTCGCCATTGAAGGATTAAATATCCAAAGCCTTTCACCAGGACGTTATGTCTTCACAACAAGAAAAGAACTCCTCAAGGCACTTGGATTAGGTGAGGACGGTACGAAGTACACCAAGCGTACATTTATGTCGGCCAAGAAATCTCTTAACGTGACGAAGGTTTCTAAAATTGTTTCTAAGACAGCTCGTCCTGCGGATGATAAAAAGTTCCAAGCTTTCCGTAAGGAAAATTACTATGAAACTGTTCAATCTATTAATGAAGTAAAAATGAGACAGGCAGAAGAAGATGCCATTAAAAAAGCAGAAGCTGAAGCTCAGGAAAATGCTGCTCGATTTGCTCGCACGATGAAGAAACCTACAAAGACTTCAAGAAATTATGGAAATAAAGGTTAAGAAAGGGAAGATCCTCGTTTACCGCGTTTTTGACGTTGGTTCGGAGATTGACCTCGAGAAAGTGGAAGGCCTATTTGAGGATAAAAAACTCAAGGAGCGCTTTAAGCTTGATCGCAAACACAATATGTCGCTGATCATCTCCAAGTCACCGGTCTCGGTACAACTTGGATCGATTGATTTTAAAGTTATGGATTCCCTCCAGACTTGTGAGCTGATTGCAAAAGTCTGGCACTTTGGGACTGTTTCACTTTGTTTCCAAATTCCTATTAACGAAGGGACTAGTTGGTCGCAATTAATTAAGGTCGCCAGCTGGATTGAAAAAGAAACTGATATTGATGAAATCGCGAAAGTGAAGGCACGTGAATTTCAAGCCGATATTCGTAATGCCATCCCAGTCACAAATAATGACTGGTCTCTCTATGAAGACTATGTGACGTATTTTATTCAAGAGTTCCAGAATCTAGAGGTTCCTTTAATTGATTTGAATCATCAGGTCGATGTTGCCGCTCTCATTATCGCTGAGCCTAAAGAAAATCTTTCCGACATGATTAAGAAGAACACCTTGGAGAATAAGTATCAGTACTCCAAGGAAGATCTCGTGGTGGTGGATTGGAATTCTGCCCTTGTGGTGGAGCCGAGTGGCTCGATGGATGTTCCACTCGTTATTGAGTTTGCACTCAACCAGCTGCTTGAAATGCGCTATTACGATGACATTTTGGATGAGAAGCTCAATAACCTCTACAATAACGTTGTAGGCGGTAAGAAGGGGATTTTCTCTAAACAATATGCCAAATTTGCAGAAGAAGCTGGGCAGATTTATATCGAGATTTCCGAGATTGTAGAAAATGTTGAGAATAGCTTTAAAGTCGTGGGAGATTTTTATCTGGCCCAGATTTTTCGGGCATCTTCGAAGCGTTTTAGGTTTGATGACTGGGAAAAATCGATAAATGAGAAGCTCGGTAACTTAGCTGAAGTTTCAAAGCTCTTGCACTCGGAAGTGAATGAAAGTCGAAATCAAATGATGGAGATAACTATCATCTTATTGATTGCTATCGAGCTCATCCCATTTCTTAAAAATATCTTTTAATTATCAATATTCTGAAGTTTGTTTTGATCAAGAGTTTCATTGATAAAATCAATGGCAAACTCCACTGCTTGATTTCCATAAGCCATTTTTTTATTTTTTGTTGCAAAATCCGCGTGCTTGATAGTTTCCGCCACTTTCTTCATAAGATCAGCACTGCAATCAAAGTACTCACTTTCATCTTCGGCAGTGAGAACGTGACCGAGAAGGCTCATGACACTTTTTAGTAATCGAACTTGAGTCGGAGTCAGTTCTTCAGCATTTAATTTAAGAAGAAGCTCATTCTTTTCATGTCTCAAGTCTTGCATGTTTTTTCCCTTTTAAAGCAATCTTAATAACTTTATCGGGGGATTTTCTAAGAAATTTAGCTATTTATGCTGGACTAAAGATTTAGGGTATTTTGAGCTTTACAGGGTGTTTCAGGCAGCGTATAAATGCTTTAATTTCCAACACTTTATCTAATCAATCGCGGGATGGAGCAGTCTGGTAGCTCGTCGGGCTCATAACCCGAAGGTCGTAGGTTCAAATCCTGCTCCCGCAACCAAATTTTCAATAAACTTTCAAACTACATTTAACTAATCTCTTGGGCGTTTAGCGTTTGTGATAATCTTTAAATGAACGGAAATTCGTATGCAGTTTTTTAAATCCAATAATGAATCCTTTAAAAGGAAATTTGGAAAAGTCGTCTATCCAAAACCTGATCCTAAAGGGGACAGAAAATTCATCATAATTGTTGTACTTGGATTACTAACTGTTCTCGTTCAAAGCGGTGGAAGGATACAGATTGATCTTGATACGGTGTTCTTCATAGCGGTATTTGTTGTGCTTTCCTTTTTAACATTACTCCTTGGTCCTATGCATGGACGTTATTTGACCACAAAGGGTGTTTACATAAGATCCTCAATTTTTAAACAAGATATTTTTATTCCATGGGAAAAGATCACTAAGGTTGAAATTATAGGAAAGTACCAAACTATTTTTTTCTATAATATTGAAGGAACAAAATATGACTTTAATTACTTTCGCCGAGGGACGAGGAATCAATTATTCGGGCCTTTCATGGAATGCTTAAAACAGTTTCGGCCTGACCTTGACGAGACTTACGTTGAAAATGATTATCAAGATGTTTTTAAACAAATAAAAGAAGATATAAAGGCCAAACCATGGGTGGTTATTCTTGGCGCCATTATCATTATTTTGATCTTAGTAGTGAGTGCGGATTGATTTTTAATACTAGCTTGGTGACTATCCGATCTGACCTGCGAAGTCTTCCCTTACAAAGTGCATGACGATCACGTAGAGCGAGTGATTTTCAGCGATAGGGTGGCGATAGTGTGTGAGCTCGAAGCCATTAAAAAGGGTAATGTCCCCGTAGGCCAGTTCAATTTCTGTTTTCTTCCCATCTTCGGATTCAAGACCAAGAGTGTTTTTATAATGGCTGCGTTGATCACCATCGTAAGCAGCTAAAGTGTATGACATGCTATAGGGAGCCTCTGGGCGATCCTTGTGGGGATAAAGATCTGCATACTGGTAATAACAAACACTATAGTTAAAGCTGGACTTAACCTTAAAAGGGAGAACTTTGTTAATCAATTTGGTCATGCCATCTTGAACGTGTAGACACAGTGGAGAGTCGTAAACCGCACGGCGATCGGCACATTGAGTGTCACCCATTTTAACCAAATTCGTTTTAAAATAGTGGTATAGATATTTTCCCATGGACCAGGTTAGGTAAGCCGAAGTTGCTTGAGGAGCGTAGAAAGCTTGGGTTGTTTTAAATTGCTCGGCGAGATGATTAACGTCAATTGGCATATCTTGCAGTTCTGAAGAAACGAGAACTCCCGCATCCAATAAATCTTTGAGCTCTAATTCGGACCAGGCTTTTCTATCAAAATGAAGAAGCTTTTGTTTTAAGTTATCTGTCAGATAAACCGGCATGGGGTGATGAAAGGACCATGGCTCTACCCAGTATACGGATTCAGAAAGTGACATTAAATTATTTAATTGCTTAAGATGGGACTTAAAAATCTCAAACTTATGTTTATCGGCTTTAAGTTGAGAAAGTAGGATAGGAGAAACTTGAAGTGATCCTGTAAGATTTTGAATTTTGTTTTTCTTGAACTCAGCACTCTCAACCAAAAATGCTTCAAGATCAAAACTTTGATGAAGAATTGTCTCAAAAAAAACTCTGTCTGTTATTATTTCTTGATCGCACAACCAAGATAAAACTTCCGGTCTTAGATCAATCGTAATATCGGAAAACCAATCTTCTTTAGAGAGTAGTTTTTCTAGATAATTCACAATAGGCATGAAATAGGGTTGCTCCCGGTTCATGATTGTCTCATCGGTACCCCTAAAGGCCCTGCCCCCGTTGACACAAAATCCCTCTGTTTCATCGTCTTCATTGACGAGTCTTTTGAAAACCACAAATGGATTAAGACAAATTTTGCTGGAATCAAGCTTTTCAACGAAAAATAAAGAACTAAAAAGTTGCGGCATTAGATTGTTGGCCGTTGCTGCAAAAGCTTCTTCTCCGACCATTTGAAAATATTCGTCATCATCAAGGATGAATGATCTCAAAAAATAAAATTGCTCGTCCTGATAAGTCAGTCTGTACTGGGAGAATGTATTGAGAATTTGAACTCGATTATTGGAAATCACGATTCGTGAGTCCGGATGAGAAGATGTCCCACTCACCGCGAATGGATCCCTCAATTTTTTTATTCTGGCAATTGTTGAGCGTAGAATAAAATGTCGTCGAAAATGAGAAAAATCAAGATTCACACAAGACTTACCCTGCCTGTTTCGAGCCTCTGGATTGGGTGGAGTAAAGAAATCTACAGTCATAAAGGAGAAAAAAGAAATGACTTTAAAGCAACCTCGGATCAAGGGGAGAGGGAAATCTCCCTTTGTCGCCCATGTGTTTAAAATAGAAGCTTTATATTTTTGGAGATTTGTAAAAAAACTGTCTCGGTGATCATAAAATTTTCGTAGAAGCTTAACTGTTGCAGCAGCATTGGAAATTTCTCTTTTTAAGTAGGAGGCAAATTCTCCTTTGTCCCATATGACATAAGACAACGCCATATCACTGTAAGAAATTAAGTACCCGTCTCGAGAAGCTCTGAGTGACAAATCAGCATCCTCGGCACGAGTTAAAGTCGTGTCAAATCCATCTAGCTTTTCAAGAATAACTTTGCGATAGAGGCAAGATGCTGTGTTTATGATGGGAAATAAATCGTGGAGCAGGACCGTTTCAATCATGGTGGATTGAGTCGTGACACTTTTATTATAAAAACGAAATTTTTCAAACAGCTTCGAATTTGACTTGAAAGGTATGGGAGTGATTTTGCCCTGTGAGCTGGCGATTTTATCTGAACAAAAAGTTTGCAATATATAACGTAGCCACTGTTTTTCGAGAACCACATCACAGTCAACAAATGCGATAAACTCGTAGCGAGCTGCTTTCCAGCCGGCATTCCGAGCAAATGATCTTCCTCGGCGAGGTTCTAAAATTATTTTAACTTCGTTAAAATGTTCAAGAGTTGAAACTGTCCCGTCAGTGGATCCATTGTCGACCACAATGATCTCAATGAGATTTCTTGGGTAACTTAAAGAAAGAACACTTTCAATGCAGCCCTTTATCGTTTGGGCCCCATTGAGAACAGGGATGACGAAACTTATACCAGGCAACATTTATTAAGGAGCTATGTAATTGCAGGTTGAAGTGGTCCAGTGGGAGGAGCTACAATCGGTGTTGGTGGTGGTGCGATTGGGGCCGGAACTAAAATAGGGCCAAGAATCATGGGTGGAGGTGGAGGAGCAATATAAGCCTTCGCTTCTTTAGCTCCCAATCCAATGGCAGTGGCTATAAGAGAAAGAAAACTCTTCTTAGACTTTTTAACTTTTAAGACCTTCAGATTGATATCGTCATTCTTGCTCAATCTACCCTCACATTTTTTATTTAAGACATTATAGCATTATTTCAACAATTTTCATCACAATATTTAACCTCACTTGACCCCAATTATGGTCTAAGTTTTTGAAATATGGATTGAAAATCCACGTATTCACCTTTGAGGCTAGTGACTAAATTCTCATACATTCCCCCCACCTCATCGGCCAATAATTCTGGCGGATAAAGGACCTGGGCGTGATGATCTGACAATTTGACTATCTCACCCCCTTCAAATTCATTATCTGAAAAGTAGTAGGCTGAGCGATGTGAGAAAAAGTGAAAAAGATAACTGTCATAGATAAAAAGTGGGTGAGAAAGTTCAAAAACCCCTACATGCCGCAGGTCATTTTGTTGTTCGTAGTCCTCGAACTTTTCTCCAACGCTAATCACATCGTCTAGCGATTTAATTAAATCTTGATAGAAAAGAAATTTTTGATATTCAGATTCTTCATTTTCAATGATCTGGTTTTGACCGATAAAGTCTAATTGAATGGAGTTAAATTCATGTTCGTTTGTGATCTCTTTTAGGCGATTTAAAATTTCCTTTCTATGAAGAACATGATCAGAGACCGTTGGCAGATAGAGATGGAGATTTTTCAATTCAGGCTTATTGATGAGGGATTGATTTTCATAGAAAAGGATCTTTTCTATCCAAGCTGGAGGTGCAAAACCTCTTGCAACTGCCGGAATAATTAAAATAGGAAAATCTTTTGGTGGGCAAGGTTTATTAATAAAAAATTCAATTAAAGGAATAATACCATCCCGAATAAGAAAGTGGGAGGCGCAATCTTTGATAGAGTTGAGTTGGTGAATAAAACAAGGATTCAGTGGGGAGTGATAATTGGTTGAGAATGGAAGCTGTTTTACCCCATGCTCTCCTAACTCCATGATAATAGTCTTGGTGGTTTTATGACTTTTGATTTGCTGTATGAGTGAGGTCATGTGCTCTGTCCT
Source organism: Bacteriovoracaceae bacterium (assembly GCA_947448495.1). Taxonomy (GTDB): domain Bacteria; phylum Bdellovibrionota; class Bacteriovoracia; order Bacteriovoracales; family Bacteriovoracaceae; genus Peredibacter. The sequence continues at coordinate 30,833 of CANFNX010000015.1, forward strand.
GTTTGTCTGTTGTAAACCAAAATGTGTAGGCGTAACGTGTTCCGGAAAAAATATGAGTTATACCGTGATAGATACCAGAGGCACTGAAACCAATCAGTCTTCCCTCAATGGGTTCAATAACCCTTTGAGGTGAGTGGTCAGTAGATTGGAAAATAAAATTACCTCCATCGCATTCTTCATTTAAGTAAAGGACGGCCGTATGTGTACGGGCCACATCATCTACTGGGTTCACATCAAGATGTGGAGGGTGACTCCAGGGTTGATCTTTAAAACGAGAGGATTCAATCAAGCAGGTTCTTTTCACTAACTGGCTAAAAAAAATCTGAATATTGTAATCTTCAAAATAATTCATCATAATTCTGAGAACCCTGAATTGGGTTTTTATGAGTAAATCATAAGCAGGTGATGATTTCTGATACCTGTGAGTGACATTGTAACTAGAAAAGAGTTCCTCTTTAGTATGAGGATGTTTTTCACCGTGATACCCTTCACCATCCACAGCATTTTTATCTGTAAAGTCTCTTAAGATTTTTGATTCGGCAGGTGTAAGAAGATTATCTAAAACAAAGCGGTTATCTTCTTCTTGAGCACATTGAGGAATAGAAAAATTCTGTTTCCAAGATTTTCGTGCATACTCTCGAAGAAGTTTGGGATTTGATTCGATTTCTATGCTGAGTTTTGCCATAATGAATCCTTAATACAACCATTGTACAAATCCCAATCGTGCCTTCGGGCCACTGGGACTTACGCTATGGAGAGAGTCTTGATTGAAAAAATTACAAAGAAAAAGACGATTATAGTGGGGAATAAATTGATCCAGCAGAGTGATATCGTGTGGTTTCTTGTCGGAAAATCCTCCACCTGGCGTGCTGGTTCTGATTCGATTGTATTTACTTAGGAAATCTAAACGGCCCATCGGGGTTTCAATTAACGGAGCAGATGGGTCTTTTGTGGACTCAATTTTCCAGAGCTGGATCATGCCACCATCTTCAATTTTCCAATCCTTATTGAAGTAACATATTGCCGACATCTTTCTTTCAAATCCATCGGAGTGTATCCAGAAACCGTCTGCATAGGGACGATGATAACGCAGCTTGATTTCTGCTTTTCCTGGAGATTCAAGTGTGGTCGCTGTTACAAACGATAAGTAGTCATGCCACAGAGGAGAAAAAAATAAATCAGACCCAAAATGGGTATTAGGCTCGGCCCATACGACCGCCCCATCATAAGGGAGCCATTCTCCATTCTCACGAGCAGTTCTATCTAAAACTTCACTAAAATCCAGTTTATGGTGATGGGTAATTAATTCCTCGAGTTTTTCTTCGATAAAGAAATTATCAAGTGCAGTATATTTTGTGTAAGGCTTCGAGAGAACGTCCTCACGAATGGCTTTTTTAGTAGATTCTCTAAGGTAATAAGGGTTAATCCAATCCTCAAGAATATTCATAGAACCCCCCGAACAATGTTTTGAAAAACCGGATCGCAGAGTGGGTTAATATGCTTAGAAATGGTATTGTACTCATCTAAGAGTTCAAAACGGGATTCAACTCTTGGTAAAGGTGTGATGTGGAATTTATGATATAGGCTGAGTGGAA